>CAZLJG010000203.1:0-6047 GCA_964559545.1 uncultured Solibacteraceae bacterium
CGCGCAGGGTGGCATTCCCGGACAGGCAACTCTCTGGGGCGAAACACTGGTGTGGGACAACACCTTGGTGTGGGACAACACCTTGGTCTGGGACAACACCCTGGTCTGGGACAACACGCTCGTCTGGGACAATGCCCACATTTGGGGCAAGACGTTGGTGTGGGACAACACGCTTGTGTGGGACAACACCTTGGTCTGGGACAACAGCGTGTTCTGGGGCCAGACCCTGGTCTGGGATAACACCTTGGTGTGGGACAACACCTTGGTCTGGGATAACTAGAGTTTGGTTGAGAGCCGCGACGCTATGACTACATATAACCGCCTCTGCTTGGACACAAAAATGGCGAAGCGTTCGATCATCGTTTGGAGCTAGGACCTCATAGGCGCCTCGCGTTTGGACGTTCCTAGCGTCTGACGGGAGGTTCGAGGCCAAGTCTATGGCGTCCCCGCCTCGATCGGATCCCCCGTGGACTTCCCGCCTCTACATCGGCGCCGTCGTAATTGCCGGCCTCGCCGTTTCAGTTAGCAGCATCCGCGCACTGATTGTCTCCCCCCCACCTGGAGACTGGTACTGGCTGACTCTGCTGACCTTGATCAGCGGCCTCCTTTCCGTAAAGTTTCAGGCAGTTGGTGCTCGGTACTCGGTTTCCGAGACCTTTGTTATGTGGGGCACCCTTGTGTACGGTCCGGCCGTCGGCACGGTCCTCGTACTGTTGGATGCAACCGTCCTCTCCGGCAAGATCTGGCATTCCAGACGCAAGCTAGATTGGACGCGCACTCAGTTCAATTTGGCAGCGCCGCCTTTGTCTCTGTGGTTGGCGGCGATGGCACTGTTCGCGATCGCCGGACCACCGCCTTTGGATTTGGTGGCGTCACCGGGTCGTTTCGTTCTTGGCCTGGCCGTCTTTGCGGTCCTGTACTTCCTGATTAATTCAACCCTCGTCGCGGTCGCGATTGCCGTGACACTGCCGCGGGGGCATTCGAACTTCCTTCGTGACTTCAAGACGACCTGGTGGGGAATAAGGGACGGCTTCCTCACCTACTTCGCGGGCGCCTCGATAGCGGCCCTCTTGGCAGCAGGAGGAAACCAGGGCGTCCTCAGCAAGATTCCAGTCATCGTCCCCTTGATGGCGATGCTGTTTCTGAATTATCGAAACTCTGCGCGGCGAGTGGACGAAATGCAGGGAAGACTCGATGCCATCGAGAAGGTTCACATGGCAACGATCACTGCGTTTGCCATGGCCATCGACGCCAAGGACCAAGTCACCCACGGACACATCCGTCGCGTACAGCAATACACGATGGAAGTCGCAAGGTCACTTGGAGTGACAGACGACAAACAACTCAAAGCTCTCGAGGCTGCGGCACTGCTCCACGACACGGGCAAGCTGGCCGTGCCTGAATACATCCTGAACAAACCTGGCCCCTTGACCCCGGCCGAGTTTGAAAAGATGAAAGATCACGCTGCGGTCGGTGCAAATATTCTCAAGAGCATCGACTTTCCATATCCTGTGGCGCCCATCGTTCGGCACCACCATGAGAGCTGGGATGGGCGTGGTTACCCGGATGGCCTGAAGGGGCAGGAGATACCGATTGGTGCGAGGATCCTCTCGGTCGTGGATTGCTACGACGCCCTGACCTCCGACCGCCCTTACCGGCCGCGGATGACCCGCCAGCAGGCCGAGCAGATACTCCTGGACCGGCGTGGGGTGATGTACGACCCGTGGGTGGTTGACGGGTTTATTCGGATCCTCGACAAACTGGAGGCCATCGATGAGGCTGAAGGTCGTAATTCCCTAAGCCAGGCGGGGGCCAGTGGTGCCTATTCGAGCCCGGCCCTCGAGGTGATCAGTGCAGCCACTGCGGAAGAGCGGGAGTTTGCCGAACTGCGACGGGAGCTGCCGAAAGCTCAGGGCATCGAGCTCGCGGCAGAGGTGTTTTTCCGCCATGTCCGACGGGTCATACCTGCGGCGGCGGTCGTTCTATACACGCCTCAACCTGGCAACTCTGACCTGAGGGCGACCTATTGCGCAGGATCCGGAGCCAGCACAATCGAATCCACAACGATTCCAGTTGGGGAAAGAATTTCCGGGTGGGCATTTGCGCACCGTCAGGTGGTGTTCAATTCGGATGCATCGTTGGACTTGGGCCCCGTGGCACGGACTCTCCCCGTTCCCCTTCGAGTAGCCCTTGTGGTCCCAATCTACGAAGGCAACACGTCGTTGGCCGTCCTCACGCTTTACGGCAGCGAAGACTTTCAGCGAGACCATCGCCGGATGCTTGAATCCGCCGCTCATCTGTTCCTGAGCGCCGGCTCTCTCGGGGCTGTATCCGCCTCGCAAAACCGGCCCCCCGTGTCGGAACTGGCTGAACGCAAGATTCATTAATTTTTTGGTACGTCCTTCCGCGCGGTCAGCGTCGCGGCGGGGCTTTGTTCTGGTATGGTTCCCCAATTCCGATTCGGGGGGCACGATGACGAAGGTAGCCTCGGATGGCGGGTCCGGTGTTGGAGGTGGCGTACCTCCCAAGATGGGTGAAGAGCGCCCTTGGGACGACGCTGACCGAACCGGAAAAGCAATTCAGTCCGCGACTAAGGCGTTTGATTCTGGAAATGCGCTTGGAGCGATTTCCGCGCTTCACGAGCTGTGCGGCGCCCTAAGCACCCTGTCAGCCGAGATCAGGCTTCAACCAGAATTTGTCCGATTTGGAATGGAGGCTCCGTTCCTGACGCCGGGGAAAGCACTTGGCAACCTGGCTGACCTCCGACAACTCGCGACCTCGGTCGGAAGCCCAAGGTCTTTAGCGTCGCTCCATTTGGCGGTCGCACGGATGGAGGCACTACGTGGCGCAACAGCTGATGCCAGAGGCCACTTGGCGATCTCTAGTCAACTTGCCTCGCATGCTGGTGCGACAGAGATCCTGTGCTCAAACCTTCTAGTGGAAGCCTCATTGGAGATGTATGAGGGAAACCTCAAGAAGGCCAGGGCTGCCACTGCGAGAAGCCTAGAGGCGGCACGCGGTCTGCAGTATTTGCGGCACGAATCGGCAGCGCTCGGAAACTTCGGCATGCTCGCGCTGTGCGCGGGTCAATCGAATCGCAGCAAGCAGTTACTGACTCAGGGCCTTGAGTTGTGCGAGGCATTCACGTTTGTCCGACTGGCGTTAACTGACTCGATGGCAAATGCAGCCCTCTTCGAGGGCGACCTGACAGCAGCCAGCCGACACATCGATGAATGTCAGGCGCTGATCGCCACGCACCAGGTGCCGGCGCGGTCGTGGTACGACCTGACGCACCAGCTCACGCGCTGTCTGTACTTCGGGCTGCACGAGAACTGGCAGGCGGTGGTGGAGTGTGTCAACGACGCAGAGCCGGAACTGGCGCGGCGGCAACTGCGCACATGGCGCGCTTCATTGCTCGCGGCCAGGGCGCGCGCGGAAGCGCGGCTCGGGCGACATGACGCAGCAGACGCCTCCCTGCTCGCCGCCATGCGTGTGTGCCCGAGAGGCGCCATCGATCCGCTCATCTCCGTCGAAACCGCCACCGGCACCTGCCTCGCCCTCCGCGGCGACACGATGCAGGCCCACCGGCACTTCGACCGCGCAAGGCGCGCCTGCGACGCCATCGACCACCGGTTCCAGCAGTGGATCGTCGAACGCGAGCGCGCGTCGATCCCGGCCACCCTCCGCCCTGCCCAGGCGCCGGCGCTCCCTGAACGCCGACGACAGGCCGATGCCGACGACACCGCACTGCTGCTCGGCGACCTCTCGGCCCTGCTGAACTCCGGCCACTCGCTGGAACTGCTCGCACAACGAGTCACCGCCGTCCTCGAGGCCACGCCACTTCGCTCACGGATGACGGTGTCGCGCGCGGCCGCCAAAGGCGACTCCGCCACACCGTCCGTCACCTGGGAATTCCGCGGCAGTCACGGCTGCCGCATTGATCTCACCAGCACGGACGCCACCATCTCGATCGACATCCGGCAACTCGCCTCCCTTGAGGAAATTGCGATCGTCAAGAACCTCACCGACATCCTCGCGGCCGCCGTGGACTTCGATGATGATGCGGAAAATCACCTGTGGCCCACGGCCGAATACTCGACCGTCGCCAATGCCGTGTTCTGGTCTCCACGCATGCAGGAGCTCTTGCGCGTCGCGCAGCGACTCGCGTCAACGGACCTGCCGATTCTCATCACGGGCGAAACCGGCACCGGCAAAGAGGTGTTCGCGCGCCTCATTCACGATCACAGCCGCGTCAAACGCGGGCCATTCATCCCGTTCAACGCATCCGCCATCCCACGGGATCTGGTCGAGAGCCAGATGTTCGGCCACAAACGCGGCGCATTCACCGGCGCCCATGAAGCGTCACCCGGCGTGATCCGCAGCGCGGATCAGGGCACGTTGTTCCTCGACGAAATCGGCGACCTCGACCCCGCCGTCCAACCCAAACTGCTCCGCTTTCTCGAGTCAGGCGAGGTGCATCCGATCGGCGAACTCAAACCGCAGCAACTCCAGGTGCGCGTCGTCGCCGCCACCAACGCCCGTCTCGAGACACTCGTCGCCGACGGCCGATTCCGCAATGACCTGTTTTATCGACTCCGGGTGGCCACGTTGTCGCTGCCGCCCCTGCGGGAACGCAAGGACGAGATCCCCGCGTTGACCGCCTTCTTCCTCAAGAAGGCGGTCGCCGAGACTAATCGCTCCCAAATCCATCTGGGAGACGATGTGGTCGCCGCGTTGTTGCTGTATGACTGGCCGGGAAACTTGCGGCAGTTGTCGAACGAACTCCGCCGGATGGTCGCCCTCGCGGAGGACGGCAGCACATTGCGATCCACAGACCTCTCGCCTGAAGTATCGGGCCCCTGGTTCGCGGCGAGACCTCACGCCCTCGGAGAGCGGGGGCGCGGCGTCGCGGTCAGTCTGGATCAACCGCTGGATCTGGCACTCGCGGAAGTGGAACGCGCGTTCATCGAACGCGCGATGGCACAGTCGCAGGGACGCGTCAGTGATGCCGCACAACTGCTCGGCATCTCCCGAAAAGGACTCTTCCTGAAGCGCAAGAAGCTCGGACTGGAGTAGACGCGCTACTTCCCCTGAATCTGCTTCGCGACCTTCTCGACCTCAGCCCACACGCGCAACAGATTGCCGCTCCAGAGTTTCGCAATCTGCTCTTCGGTGTAGCCGCGACGCACGAGTTCCAGCGTGACGTTGAACGTCTCGGATGCGCTGTTCCACCCGGTCACGCCACCGCCGCCGTCAAAGTCGGACGAGATGCCAACGTGATCGATGCCGATGAGCTTCACCGCGTAGTCGATGTGATTCACGAAGTCCGCCACGGTGGCCCGCTCAGGCACCGGGTACTTCGCGTTGATCTCGGAAAGACGCTTGGTGTACTCGGCGCGACGATCCTCGGGCAACGCCGCAATGGCCGCCGCGTTTCCGCCACCACGTCCGCCGCCACCCGCACGGCCGGCCGCCTGAGGCGCCGTCCCCGCCGCCGCCCCGTCCTCCACGGGACACGCCACCGCCTGGCCCGCCGCGGGCTGCTGCGCACCACCTTGCCGGCCACCAGCCCCGGCACCACCGCCGCGGGCCGCACCGCCGCCACCCGCACCACGACCACCGGCTGGAGCCGCCACAAGGCCGAACTCCTGGCCCAGTGCCTGCACGGCGGCCTGCCGCGCCGGTGCCTGATCATCCACCTTCACATAGGTGGCAAACGCCACCGTCTGCATCACGCCGCCGTTTTTCTTGAGCGCGAGCAGCAGCTCGTCATCCATGTTGCGGGAGTGATTGGCGAGCGCACGCACCGACGAATGCGACGCAATGACCGGCGCCTTCGACAGCGCGATCGCCTGCAGGTTTGCCGCCTTCGACGGGTGGGAGATGTCGACCATCATGCCCCACTTGTTCATCTCGGCAATGACCTGCTTGCCCAGTTCGCTCAACCCGCCGTGAATGCCCCCATTGGCGGCTTCGGTCGAGTTGGAATCCGCCAGCTGCGAGTTCCCGTTGTGGGCGAGCGACATGTAGCGCCCACCACGCTCGTA
>CAZLJG010000204.1:0-6040 GCA_964559545.1 uncultured Solibacteraceae bacterium
GTGAGCGCACGGTGTTTGTGTCCACACATCTCATCTCGGAGTTCGAGGGGCTGATCGATGATTTCGCAATCATCGACCAGGGGCGCGCGGTGCTCGCGATGAACGCCGACCAGGCACGAGCGCGTTATCAGAAGGTGTTCGCGCGATTCACAGAACCACCCTCCACACTCGATCTGGGTGGCGCGAAGATTCTCAAGCAGCGCGGCCGTGAAGTGGAACTGCTGATCGACGGTAACGCTGATGAAGTGATCGCGCGGTTGCGCGCGCGATCGCCCGAGTCCATCGAAACCGAAGCCCTCTCGCTCGAGGAGATTTTTGTGACGACGGTGCGGGCGGCGGGGGCGGCAGCGTGACTGCGTCTCTGTCGATGCGAAAAGAGTTTCGCGCGTTGCTGCCGTGGTGGGCGGCGTCGGCGGGCGTGCTGGTGCTGTCGTGGGTGCTGCGGGATGTGAGGATTGGAGATCTCCTCATCCGTTACCAGACTGAGGTTGCGGGCATTTGGGCCTACATCGTCGGCTCAGTGGTGCTGGGCGCGATGGCGTTTGGACACGAGTACACACACAACACTCTCTCGGCGTTCCTCCTGCAGCCAGTAAGCCGCGGCCGGCAGCTGCTGTTCAAGGCCATCCCGCTCGCAACCCTGCTGGCCGGCCTCGCACTCGTGGCCTGGTTGTGCCTCGAATTCGAGCTATTCCTGGGAGCCAGGACGATGACCGTCGGCTGGTTGCCCCTCGTGTGTGCCTTCTGCCTCACGCCGTGGCTCACGATGATTTCCCGCAGTCCCCTGGCGGGCGTCGTGTACTCGTTTCTGGTGCCCGTGCTGTTGTTTGTCGCTGGTGGATACCTGGGAATCCCACGCTCCGCGATCCCCACCATCGTCGCAGGGCTTGCCTGCGTGGGGCTGGTGCTGACCGTGCACACGTTCGGCCATCTTCAGGTCGTCGGCGCGGCGCAAACGGAGGTGGACCTGCTTGGGTGGATGAGCTCGGCACACATACAACAGGGGCCGGTGCCAAAACGTCACGTCGTGTCGGCACTTGTAACAAAAGAACTCAAGCTCCAACAGGTGACATTCGTCGTCGGCGCCGCTTACGTGATTGCGTGGGTGGCCATCGGAGCCTCCGCGCCGTGGGTGCGCGAGACGTTGGTCGACAACCTTCGTTATGCCGCGACCTTCATCTTCGGGGGCTTGGTGTCCCTGCTTCCGGGTGCACTCGTCAGTGCCGAAGAGCGCCGTTTTGGCACAGCCGACTGGCACACATTGCTGCCAACCCGACTCGGCCTGCAGTGGGGACTGAAGGTCGGCGTAGCGGCCACCTTGTCCGTCGGGCTCGCCGCTGGATTGCCATGGCTGCTGGACACGCTGTCGCCGAGCACGGCACTGGCAGACGGGTTTTCCCCAACCTTGGCTCTGATGCTTTGTCTGTCCGCCATTTACGTGTCGTCGCTGAGCCGAAACGGACTGTACGCCCTGCTCGCCACGGTCCCTGCCATTGCCGTCGCGCTCGCCGGTTTCATCGCTCTTCTCATGATGTCGTTCTGGATCCTGGCGCCGTTTGCCGAAGTGTTAAAGGACTGGGTGGAACCCCTCAGCAAATTCAGCCGCTCCAACCCGAAGCTGTGGAGTCAACTCCGGCTGGGGGTGCCGTTCACCTGCGTCGGCGGCCTCCTCGCGTACTTCGCCGCGCGCAACCACGCAACGACGGAGCGCTCGCGCGCACAAATCGGACGACAGGCAGCGTGGATTCTCGCGATCGCATGGGGCACCACAATGGTGCTGTTTGTCGTCGATATCACACGCGGGATGGTGCTCCGGCCGTAGAGCGCCTGTGGTTCAGCGGCTCCGCCCCGTGACATCCCAGTAGCCCTCAATCCGCCCAGCCCCCGCATCCTGTACGAGCGGACGGATCGGATCGAGCACTGATGCGCGGCCGTCGGGCCCTTGCGGCATGCCGACATAGCCATCACGCGGAGAGACTGAACGGATGATCACTGACGCATCGGTCAGCGGCAGTGTGCCGAGATTGGTCGCAAACCGCATCCACGTGCCGTACCGGAACAGGTACTGCTCGACGTTCGACGTGTAGAACGCGCCGACGGTGGCGCCATGTTGGCGGATGTATCGGCCGACATCCCGCAACGCCTTCGGCCCCGTGTGATCGCCCACCACCGGCACAATCAGGTTCTTCGCCTGCAGGTCCTTGATGTAGCGGAAGTTCTCTTCAGACGCGAGGTAGCCCTGCTGCCGCCCGTCTGCATCCCTCTGCCCCGCCATCTCACCCCACGTCGGGAACCGGTTGCCAAAGCCGCGACGGCCCACACCACCTACACCACCTACACCACCTCCCCCACCCACACCACCTGCGCGCGCCCTCGACGAATAACTGAGATTCGGCCCGTGTTCATAAAACTGGCTGTAGATGTCGTCGAGGCCCCGGAGATCGTCAGCTGAAAGCACGTAACCCCGGGTCTTTGTCAGATGCTGCTGAATGATGAGCAGATTGTTGCGAAACTCCACTTCGTCGCCAGGAGTGCGCGCGACCGCCGAGACGATCTCGTCAATGGAACTGGTCGCGGGGAGGCCTTCCGGTCGCGGACGCGAAAACAGAAACGCCACAAAATCCGCGCGATCCTCCGACAGATCAAACAGCGCCTTGTACATCAGATGCGTCAGCAGATTGCCCCGCCGGATATCGACGATGAAGGCCATCTCGGGACGCAGGGCGAGGATGTAGGTGAAGTTCTGATCGGGCGCGACGCCCAAATACACCTGGTTCGGTCGCCGCCGCTTTTCGAGTGCTGGCACGACGTATTGGAACGAGTGTTCGTTCGACACCAGATTGTCGGACTGAAAGTAGCCGTCAGGTTCCGACAGGTGTTCGACCAGTTCCCAGAACGCTCTGTCAGACAGCGCCTGCGGTAATGCACCACCGGCGACGCGCCCATTCGAACTGGCGCCCACGGCTGCCAGGCCGAGGGCCACAACAAGGCCAACGATGCGTCGACGGGTGAAGGTCATCGCGATCGCGCGAGCAGGTCGTAATAGGAGAACACGCGGCCCGCCGAGACGTCCTTGAGTAACGCCGAGACCGGGTCGAGCAGCTGCGCCGATCGCGACCACGGCACACTTGAGCAGGTGTTAAAACACGAACGAATGAACTGACTCGCGTCGTCAATCGGCAACGCCTGCACGTTGGCGTAATACGACGGCCACGTGCCGTACTGGAAGAGATACTGCTCCACGTTCGACGTGTAGATGGCGCCAACGACCGCGTTGCGGGATTTCAGGTACCGCGCCACCGACTGCAGCGCTTTGTCCCCTGTGAAGTCGCCAACCACCGGCACCACCAGGTTACGCAGTTGCATCTCACGCAACGTCGCGTAGTGCGGCTCACTCGCCAGATAGCCGCGCGCGACACCGGCTTCATCAGTCGCGACCATGAGGTCCTGGTAGCTCGGGTACCGCCCCATCCGCGACGTGTTCGCATACGACAGGGCCGGGCCGTTGTAGAAAAACGCCGTCAGGACGTACTCAATGTGGCTGAGATCGGCGGCAGACAGCACAAACCCATGCTGGACGGACAACCGCTCGCGCACCGCCTTGAGTGTCTCCCCGAACAGGGTCTCCGATGGTCGCACGGGCGCAAACGCCTGGAACACCTCGCCCACCGTCGCTTCAACACCGGGCCCCGCACTGAGGTGCGCCGGCACGTCGCGTGACAACAAGCGGGAGAGAAAAGCCGCGCGTGTCGGCGACATTTCAATCAGCGCTTTGTACAGCAACTGCAGGCGCAGGTTGTCCCTGCGGATATCCACAATGAACGCGATACTGGGCTTGAGCGAAGACAGATACGTGAAGTTCTGATCGGGCCCCACACCGAGATAGGCACGGCCTGGTGCCCATGATGACTGTAGCCGAGGGATGACCCACTGGAAGGTCAACTCGTTCGAGACCAGGTTGTCGGACTGGAAGTAGCCATCCCCTTCCGAGAACTCGCTGACCATGCGCCAGAACTCGGCGTCCGAGAGTCGATGGGGAAGGGAATGTGTGGACGGGGCGGCGGTCGGACTGGTGGCAGACAGCAGGAGGGTGACGCACACAGCGGCGAGCACTCGCCACACCCCACCCACCCTGGCTATTCGCACTTGTTCGCCTTCACGTCCAGCAGGATGGGCCGGTACCACGAGAGCAGTCCGCCACCGCCTCCCCCGCCGCGCCCGCCACCCTGCGAGTAGATGAACATGCTGGTGTCATCAAGCGGCAACTGCGCGAAGTTGCCGCAGAAGGTGTTCCACAGGCCGTCCTGCGTCAGATACTGCTCGACGTTCGACAGATAAAACGCCGACACCACCGCTTTGCGCTCCTTGAGCCAGGTGCCCACCGACCGAAGCGCCTTGCTGCCGCCGAAGTTGCCGACCACCGGCACAAACAGGTTTTTGGAATGCAGGTTCTTCAGATACAGGAAGTGCTCTTCGTTCGCCAGGAAACTTCGCGAGACGCCAAACCCGTCGTCGGCCACCATCAGCGACTGGAAGTTCACGAAATTGCCGCGGCCGCCGCCGCCCGTGCTCGACGAATACGTCAGGCCAGGGCCATACCAATAGAAGTGGTAATAGACGTACTCGATCCCCTTCAGGTCATCGTCACTGAGCGGCAACTCGCGTGTCTTCGTGAGGTGTTGATGAATCGCCGTAAGGTTCGCCTTGTACGTGGCCTCCGACGTCTCAATCGGCACAAACGCCTGGAACAGATCACGCGCCGAGGTCTTGGTCGTCAGCCCATCCGGTCGTTTCTTCGAAAACAGCATCGACACAAAGTCGGCACGGTCCTTCGACAGTTCGAAGATCGCCTTGTACATCAGATGTGTGTGCAGGTTGCCCCGCCGCACATCCACTATGAACACCATCTTCGGCTTCAACGCCGCGATGTATGTGAAATTCTGTTCCGGACCAACGCCGAGATACACGCGATCCGGCTTTGTCGTCGTGATCAGTTCCGGAATGATGGTCTGGAAGTAGATCTCGTTCGACACAAGGTTGTCAGACCGGAAGAACCCGTCCGGTTCGGACAACTCCCGCGACAACTTCCAGAAATCAGCATTCGAAATCGATGCGGGGAGAGCCCCCGTCGGCATCGGAGCTTGCGCCTGTGCCCCAACCACCAGGGCGACCAGGACGACGGGCGTCAGGAGGCGACGAATCAGCATGCGCGGATGGGTGGGATGCTAGCACGGACTGTGGGGCACGATCGGTGGTGCGGTAAGCTGAGGCATGAATTCCCGGTCGAAATCGCCAGTCAGTCCCACGGTCGCCATCCTCGGGGCGCTCGTACTCACATTCGGGCTCGTCTTCTGGTTTCAGCGAAGCCCCGATCCCGTCTCGACGCAGGTGGCGCCCCCGCGGGCGGTCAGAAATGCGGCCGAGATCCATCGGGAACTGGTGATCCCGGCCGAGGCGCAACCGGCCGTCAAAGACCATTTCATGACGTTCCTCGAGTATCACGACCTCGTCATGTTCCATCCGACGATCGGGTACTACGCCAGCGGCCGGGTGGACTTCGTTGATGACTACCGCACATACCCGATGGTGATGGCGCCCGTGTTCGGCCACATGGTGGCGGATCAGGTCCTGCGCATGTGGAGTGGCATGCGCGCGGCAGGCACGCTGGGAGCGAACGAGACGTTTACGATCGCGGAATTCGGCGCCGGCGATGGCACCCTGGCTGAATCGATCCTCGCCTACATGGAAACCAAGGCGAAAACCCAGCCCCAGTGGCGCCAACTCTTCGATCAGGTCATGTACATCTGTTACGACCGGTCCCCCTCACTGAACGACACGCAGCGCAAGCGGAACGAACGGTTCGGACAGCGCTTCGCCGCGCGCATCGCCGACGCCACGAATCCGACGGCCACCATTGAGCCCGACAGCTTCAAAGGCGTCGTCCTGTCGAACGAACTGCCGGATGCCTTCAGTGTCCATAAAATCATCCTCTCCGGTGACGGCAAGGCGGACGTCGCGTTCCCGGTCCCGAGCCTGCCCG
>CAZLJG010000205.1:0-6020 GCA_964559545.1 uncultured Solibacteraceae bacterium
TGCCCCGAACCGCACTCGCCTCTGACGACTCCGACCGGCTGCTCGATGACATCCGTTACGGTGTGTATGCGGTCGACCTGAAGGGCGCGAAAGTCCGCGAGCATCTGGGATCAGGCGCGCGAGTGGCGCTGCGGCCACGACCAGGCCTGACGGTCCCGCCCGATCGCGTGACCTACCAGATCGCGCTCGAACTTGAACTGCCTGCAGGCCGCTACCAACTGCGCGCGTCGGCCCTCAGCGAGAAGCTGAATGCCGGTGGTTCGGTGTACCTCTCCCTTGATGTGCCCGACTTTTCGAAGGCCGACCTTGAGTTGACCGATCTGTTGCTGGCCTTCGCCGATGGGCCGCGCGTCCCGGTCGCGCGTGATCGCCGCGACACGATCGTGGTCACCATGCAGGTCGCCGTTCCGGCCGGAACCACATTGCTGGGCGCACGAGGGCCTCGCCCAAGCATCATCAACAACCTTCCGCCGCCCCCGGTCTCCGCGCTGCCGTTTGAGCCCGCGCTCGACCGCACCTTCACGGCGTCCGACACCTTGCGGCTCTACTTCAAGACCGCCCAGCGTCAGCGCAAGCCGCTGCTCGCCACGGTCTCAGCTCTCACCGCCGACGGCGCAACGGCCGTGACGTTTGATCGCGACCTGCCGAATGACGGCACCCTCGACGTGCGGCTGCCGCTCGCGCAGCTCACGCCGGGCGCGTACATCCTGAGAGTGGTTGTCAGTGATGGGACACGAACCGCGAGGAAAGAACTTGGGTTCGTGGTGAAGTGACAGGTACGGAGCCCGGCGGCTCCGTACCTCCCAAATAACGCAGTTCTTACTTCAGTGTCGCCGCGTAGCCGGTGATCGTCGCAATCAGCGACCGGAACTTCTTCGCGTCGATCGGGTTCGCCTGCTTCGCGTCCGTCTCGAGGCCCTGGATGAGTGTGGTCAGGGCCGTCGCAGCGGCAGCGCGGTTTGCACCCGAGGCCTTCTCGGCGGCGGCGAGCGCGTTTGAGACTTCCGTCCCACGCGCCATGGTCATGCCGCGGCTGCGCGTCAGCTGATCCACGTAGGCGCGAGCAACGACCGGGCTGTTGGGCCAGGCCATCTTCGGCTGCGACTGCGCGTTGAACTCCTGCATCTTCACGAGTTTCGCTGCGTCAATTTCGTTCTGCGACAGGAACTCGCTCGGCTTGAGTTCAAGCACGTCCACACCACGGGCGATTTCCGAGCCGTAGATGTGGCCGTTGTACCAGTACACCGACCAATAACCGCCAACGATGAGCTTCTCGGCGCTGATGGGACCACGATCGAAGAACGCAATTTCGACGGGACGCGTCGCATCCGTGAAGTCAAACACCGACAGGCCACCCTGGTACCAGGCCTGCACCTTGATGTCGCGGCCGGGCACGGGAATCAGCGACCCGTTGTGCGCAACGCAGTTTTCGGTCGCGGTCTGTGCGGCCGGCAGTTTGAAGTAGCTGCGGAACACCATCTTCTTGTTGTGGATCTCGAAGATCGCGTTGGCGCCCCAGCTCGGCAAGTCCGTGTCGCGGCAGCGCGGCGACGTGCCGCCGCCCCACTCGTCGGTGAAGATGACCTTCGTGCCGTCGTTGTTGAACGTCGCCGAGTGCCAGTAGGCAAACGCCGGGTCGCTCACCGCATCCAGACGCACGGGGTTCACCGGGTCGGACACGTCGAGCAGGATGCCGTTGCCCGAGCACGCACCGGCCGCCAGGCCCAGCTCCGGGTACACCGTGATGTCGTGGCACTGGTTCGTCGTGGATGACGACTGGGTGCCTTCACCGTGACGGCCACCGGGCCACAGACCGGCGATGGCGCCCGTGCCGTAGTCCTGAAAAATGCGCGGGCGCGAGACGATGCGCGCCTTTTCGGGGTTCTTGAGCGGCACTTCGATGACGTCGATGCTGAAGAGCGCCGTCTCCGGGTTCGCGTTGGGTGCGCCGCCCGAGCAGATGGTGAGTTCATCGGTCTGGCGCACGCCGCTGGTGCCGGAGCCGTACACGTAGATCACGTCGGGATTTTTCACCGTCGGCACGAGCGAGTGCGTGTGGGAACCACGGCACGTCTGCACGGCGGCCACCTGGCGAGGCTTGTTCAGGTCACTGATGTCGAAGATGCGCACGCCGCGGAACCGCTCAGGATTCGGCTTGCTCATGTCGCCGGTGCCCTGCGTGCCGCAGTCCACGCGCCCGTTGCCCTGCTCGACGGACATGAACAGCAGGTTGCCGTACACCGACAGGTCGCCCTGACCACCGGGGCAGGGAATCGACGCGCGCAGGCGAATCTTGCGCGGGTCTTCGATGTCGTAGAAGTTGAAGCCGTAGAAGTTGCCGAGGAACAGCGTGGAGTCCTTGAACGCCAGATCCGAGTTGGCGAAGTTCAGCCCACCAGCCATCGGGTCCCCGAAGTTCTCCGGCCGCGGCATGTTCGCCAGCAGCTCGATGTTCTTCGCGGCGGTACCGGCATCCTTCAGTCCGGCCTTCAGCCCCACGCGGGGATCCGACGACGCCGGCGGCGCCTGCTGCGCGGACACCTGCATTGCGCCAACGGCCACAATGGCCACACACACAGACCACATCGTTGTCTTCAATCGCTTCATCGTTGTCATGTCTATTTGTCCTTGAGGTCTTTCAACATCTGGGTCATGCGCGCAATTTCCATGCGCTGATCCGAATCCACGTGCGACGCAAAATCAAAAATCTCCGGCTGCTGCGCGGCCTTCGGCGCGTTGAACAGCTCCTCAACCATGATCAGTGCCCCCATGTGGTGCTTGATCATCCCTTCGAGAAACAGGCGGTCAAACTCCACGCCCTTCGCGGCTGCGAGCTTCGCCATCTCCGCATCGGTCAACATACCCGGCATCATGCCGCCCGGCATGTGGTGCGCGTGTTCACTTGGCAGCGGCTGCTTGCGTTCCTGCAGCCAGCCGCGCATCCAGCCAATTTCGTCGTTCTGCGACACTTCGATGCGCAGCGCCATCATGCGCATCGACTCGCTCTCGGTGCGCGACTTCAGCAGGTTCACCATTTCGATGGCCTGCGCGTGGTGCGTGATCATGCCGGAAATGAACGCCACGTCACCCGGCGCAAACGGCAGCGTCACACCCTTGCCCGCCGTGCTCATCGGCGCCGTGGTACTGGCTTCACCGGGTTTCCCCATCGTGACCAGGACCGGGGCTCCCGCCTGCCCGTTTGGGGCCATCGTCTGACAGGCGCCGAGCGTTGCCGTGGCGAGCACGAGACCGGCGACCTTGAGAAATCCAGTGCGCATTCGAACAACTCCGCCCATCAGAATACCCCGGCGCGGTTCATGGTTGGGTGTTGGGTTCCGGACGGGCAAGAGCCGGGGGCAGAGCCCCAGCGTCCAACTGGGCGGAGGTTCCCGATGTCCTTATCCCTGATTCGCACGTGCCGCGTGGCTGGCTGTGCGGCCCTTTTGGCCCTAGCCCCTACAGTCGTCGCCGCCCAGACGCCACCCACACCACCTACAACACCTACAACACCCACACCACCTGCGGCGCGGCTCTTCCCCGCCGACAGCAAGGTCGCGTTTGTGGATCTGCAGCGCATTTTCAGCCAGTCGGCGTACGGCAAGCAGAGCGTGGCGCAGATCAGCGCGCTCGAAACCAACCTCGCCGCGGGCCTGGCCGAGCGGTCGAAGAATCTTCAGGCCCTCTCGGAGAAGGTCAAGACCCAGCAGGGCGTGGTCGAGGAGGCGGTGTGGCTGACTTGGAACGCCGACCTGCTGAAGTTGCAGCGCGAGGCGCAGTTTGCGCAGCAGGAGGCGCAGATTCAGGTTGAACAGCTGCAGCAGAACCTGCTCGGCAGCTTCGAGAAGATGGTGACGCCGCTGATCGAGACCGTGCGCAAGGAACGCGGACTCTGGCTCGTGTTCGCGCTGCAACCTGCCACAGCCGACGCGACGCCGCTGTCACTCGTCGCCGCCGACCCGGCCCTGGATCTGTCCGCTGAAATCGTCCGGCGGCTCGACGGCACCAGATAATCCGAGGGCGCGACTCAGGCATACTGGGCGCCGATGCGGTTCTGGTCGGCGCTTCCGTACTGCCTGGGGTTTGTGTTGCCGCCGCTCGTCGTGTGGTCGGCCGCGCAGGGCGGCGTGTGGCTGTGGTTCCCGGTGCTGGCGCTTTATGCCGGCCTTCCCATCGCGGACGCACTGAGCTCGCTGAATATTCTCTCGCCGACCGCCGCCGAGGTTGTCGACCTCGAACGGAATCCGTGGTTCCGATTGGTCACGTGGCTGTGGGTGCCCGTGCATGGAGCGCTGGTGGTGTGGTCGCTCATGCTGGTGTCCGCGGAGCAGCTCGCGGCAGGGCCATGGATGGGGCTCGTTGTCTCGGTGGGGTCGATTGGCGGCGCGGTGGGCATCACCTTCGCGCACGAGCTGGTGCACCGCAGCGGACGTCTCGAACGTGCGTTGGGCGACGTCCTGCTCGCGCTGGTCAGTTATCCGCACTTCGCCACGGAGCATGTGTACGGCCATCACCGGCACGTTGGAACTCCGGCGGATCCCGCGACCGCACGCCTGGGCGAGAGCTTCTATAGATTCCTTCCACGTACGCTCCTGGGCAGCGTCGTCCACGCGTGGCACCTGAAACCAGCAGTCATGCTCCGTTACGCCGTCACGATGCTGGTGGTCTACACCGGCGTGTGGTGGGCGTGGAGTTGGTCCGGTCTGAGTTTTTTCGTAGCCCAGGGTGCAGTGGCCTTCACGCTGCTCGAGGCCATCAACTACGTGGAACACTACGGCCTGCGCCGCCGTGAAGTGGCCCCGGGACGTTACGAGCGGGTCGGGCCGCAGCACTCCTGGGATTCAAGCCATCGGGTCAGCAACTGGTTGCTGATCAACCTTGCCCGACATTCCGACCACCATCTCATCGCCAGTCGGCGGTATCCGGCCCTGTCCTCCCATCAGGAATCCCCCCAACTCCCGGCCGGCTACGGCACCATGTTGCTGCTCGCCATGGTGCCGCCGCTCTGGCACCGCATCATGGACCCGCGCGCCCGAACCTTGAATGAGGCCTCATGAACCCTGCACTGCTGAAACGCACCGCCGATCACGCCATCGCGTATCTCGACACCATTGGTGAACGTCACGTCGGCGCGATGTCGTCCGCCGACGACCTTCGCCGTCAGCTGGCGGTGCCGCTGCCGGACACGGGAGACAGCGAAGACGCTGTGATCGATGCGCTTGCACTCGCCGGAGCCCTCGGCACGGTGGCTACGCAAGGCCGGCGCTACTTCGGGTTCGTCGTCGGAGGGAGTGTGCCCGCAGCAACGGCGGCGGACTGGCTCGTGTCGGCGTGGGATCAAAACGCCGGCGTCTTCGTCCTCTCCCCCATCGTGTCGGTCGTCGAGGACATCACCGCCGGGTGGCTGAAGGATTTGGCGGGATTGCCGGCGGGATGGAGCACCGGGTTCGTCACTGGATGCCAGGCCGCAAACTTCACCGCGTTGGCGACCGCGCGCCACCATGTGCTCGCGAACGCGGGATGGGATGTCGAAGCCAACGGTCTGTACGGCGCACCGTGGGTGCACGTAGTGTGCAGCGAAGAATCCCACTACACGATCTTCAACGCGCTGAAGTTGCTGGGGTTTGGTGCCGAGCGCGTCACGCGAGTTCCGGCTGACGAGCAGGGCCGCATGCGCGCCGACGAACTCGCGCGCACTTTGGATGCGCTGACGGGCCCGACGATCGTCTGTGCGCAGGCCGGCAACGTCAACACCGGCGCGTTTGATCCGATCGACGAGATTGCCACGATCACCGCAGCGCACGGGGCCTGGCTGCATGTGGACGGTGCGTTCGGGCTGTGGACTGCGGCCAGCCCCACGCGCGCGCATCTGGTCGCCGGCATCGGGCGCGCCGACTCGGTGGCCACCGACGCGCACAAGTGGATCAACGTCCCGTACGACTCCGGCGTCGTCTTCACCGCACATCCAGCGTCACACAGGCGGGCGATGACGCTCTCGGCGGCGTACATCATCGAGTCGGCGA
>CAZLJG010000206.1:0-1960 GCA_964559545.1 uncultured Solibacteraceae bacterium
CAGCGGTTCGTGGTGACGCCGAACGAGCAGACCAAGGAAGAGCCGTTCATTCGCAACAACATCGATGCCACCCGCAAGGCCTATGCCCTGGATCGCGTCGAAGAACGCGAACTCTCCGGTGAAGGATCCCTGACGGCGGCCGATATTGCCGCCAACGCCGGCACGATTGAGAACATCCGTCTCTGGGATCACCAGCCTCTCCTGCAGACGTTCTCGCAGATTCAGGAAATCCGGACGTACTACGACTTCGTCAACGTGGACAACGACCGGTACACGATTGATGGCAAATATCGCCAGGTCATGTTGTCGCTGCGCGAGCTCAACAGCGAGAGTCTGCCGAATCGCTCGTGGGTCAACGAGCGGTTGACGTTCACGCACGGATACGGACTGACACTCGGGCCGGTCAATGAGGTGACGACGTCCGGGCAGCCGGTGTTGTTTGTTCGTGACCTCCCGCCAGTCTCGGAAGTGGATCTCGATATCAACGAACCGAGCATCTACTACGGCGAACTCTCGAGTGACTACGCGCTGGTCAAGACCCAGCAGCCCGAGTTCCACTACCCTCGCGGCGAAGACAACGTCACCACGACCTACACGGGGTCCGGGGGCGTGGAACTCAACAGCCTGATGCGTCGGGTGATGTTCGCGCTGCGGTTTGGCGCCGCCAACATTCTCGTCACGAACCAGATCACGCCTGAGAGCCGCATCATGTATCACCGGCGGATCGCGGAGCGTGTGCGCGCGATTGCGCCGTTTCTCGAATACGACGCCGATCCCTATCCCGTGGTGGCCGACGGCAGAATCTTCTGGATTCAGGACGCGTACACCACCAGCGAGAACTACCCGTACGCGACGCCGTTTGACCTGCCGCGAATCAACTACATCAGAAATTCCGTGAAGGTCGTGGTTGACGCGTATCACGGGTCAACGTCGTTTTACATCTCCGAGCCCGATGATCCGATCGTGCAGACGATGAGCCGGATTTTCCCCGGGATGTTCAAACCGCTCGCGGAGATGCCGGAAGCGCTGCGGAGCCATGTGCGGTATCCCGAACGCATCTTCAAGGTGCAGGCGGCCGCGTTTGCGACTTTCCATATGACCAATCCGCAGGTCTTCTACAACAAGGAAGACCAGTGGCAGGTGCCGGTGATTGACGGCGAGTCCAACGCGGCGCCGATGCAGCCGTACTACACGATCATGCGGCTGCCTGGTGAGACCGACACCGAGTTCATCCAGATGCTCCCGTTCACCCCGCGGTTGAAGGACAATCTGGCCGCGTGGCTGGTGGCACGCAGTGACGGCGAACACTACGGTCGCCTGGTCGTGTTTCAGTTCCCAAAACAGAAGGTTGTGTTTGGTCCGCGGCAGATCGTGGCGCGCATCAGTCAGGACCAGACCATCGCGCCACAGATCAGCTTGTGGAACCAGCAGGGGTCGCAGGTCATCCTGGGGACGTTGCTGGTCATTCCCATTGAGGAATCACTGCTGTACGTGCGACCGCTGTACCTGCGCTCCGCTGGTGGACGCATTCCTGAGCTCAAGCAGGTCATCGTCGCCTACCAGGAACAGATCGTGATGGCGGAGACGCTGACGCAGGGGTTGGTGCAAATCTTCGGGCGCAGCGTTGCGGCCGCACTGGCTCCGGATCGCAGGGCTGACAGCGGCCTGGTGCCGGTGCCGGTCTCGTCCACACCGGGGGCCGCGCCGCCCGTGTCGCCTGTCGCCGGGGGCGCAGCCGTGGATCCCTCGATCCTTGTCCTGACTGAACGCGCGAGCGATCACTACGAACGCGCAATCGCCGCCCAACGTGAAGGCAACTGGGCACTCTACGGGGAGGAAATGCGCAAGCTGGGCGAAGTGCTCGCCCAACTCGACAAGATCCGGCGCTGATCGTTCGGAGCCGTCGGGCTTTAGCCCGACGGACACAGCCGGGCTGAAGCCCGGCTGCTCCGATCAAGGC
>CAZLJG010000206.1:2060-5997 GCA_964559545.1 uncultured Solibacteraceae bacterium
GGGCTTTAGCCCGACGGACACAGCCGGGCTGAAGCCCGGCTGCTCCGATCAAGGCTTCACTTGTTTCCGCCAATACCTGGCGAGGCCTGTCCACGAAAAATCGAACCGGCCGGCCTTGGCGTACGACTGCGCTTCCTCGCTCGATGTCTCGCGCGCGATTTCCTGCATCACGTCATCAACAAACAACTGTGACCGTTCGTGATCCTCGAGGTCAGGCCGCGCAAGAGATGCCTTGACCTTCAAGCTCCACGAATCGAGCTGCTGCCACAACGTTTGGAAGTGGACGCGCGGGCGGTGAGCCGGACCGAAGTGGGTGAGGAACAACGTCTCCGGGTTCCAGGCAAGGATGGTGTCCGTGCTGGAGCGCCACGCGTCGAGATCGATATCGGGTGGGGGAGTGGGCGGGATGATCAGTCGGCCACTCGGACGGCAGATGCCGGCGGTATCCCCGACGAACGCGATGCCGGAGGCTGGCAGGAGGTAGCTGACGTGGTGCCAGGCATGACCGGGCGTCCACGCGACGTCGATGTCATGTCCGGCGATCGACAGGCGGTCGCTCTGGCCCAGGGTCTTCACGTGCGCGGCAGGCACCGGCAGCACATCTCCCCAGAGCCGCTTCATGTCCGGTTCGTACAGGCGGCTCGCGCTGGCGAGCAATTTTGACGGGTCGATGAGGTGCGTTGCGCCGCGTTCGTGGACGTACACCGTCGCCTGAGGCGCCAGCGCGAGGATGGACCCTGTGGCACCCGCATGGTCCAGGTGGATGTGGGTCAACAGGATCGCCTGGACATCCCCCCATCCGAATCCCCGTGCCTTCAGCGTCTGTTCGAGCACGGGCATCGCGGTTGTTGGGCCCGGGTCCACGATAGCGACCCCGTCGCAGCCATGGATGAGCGCCGTCGCAATGATGCCCGGGTAGCCGATGAAATGCAGGTCGGCGTAATCCACCCCAGCCGCAAGCGGTATGACGGTGCCCATTCCCACATTATCCATCTCCCCATCTGAGTTACCCTCTACCGATGGCGATTCTGCTGATTGCATTCCTCGCGTTGTCCATGCCCGTCCAGTCGTCCCAGGCCCCAATGACCGGGGGGAACGTGATGTTCGATCAGGGCAAGACGTGGGAGGAGTTTCTCGCGGCCGCTGACTCACGGCCGGAGACCTGGCGGAACAACGCCGCGCGCAGTAAGCCGGCGCCGGAGTTGATCGCACGGCTCAAGGCCGCGTCCACCGACCTGCGTCTGCTTGTTGTCGCCGTGGCCGCGTGCAGCGACTCCGTCCACACGGTGCCGTACGTCGCGACTCTGGCCCGTGAGGCTGGTGTGCCGCTGCGCATTGTGGACCCATCCGTCGGCAAGCCGGTGATGGATGCGTTCAGGACGCCGGATGGGCGAGGCGCCACGGCCACGGTGGCATTGCTGAAGGGTGATCGCATTGTGGCCGCGTGGGTGGAACGTCCAGTGGCCCTTCAAACATGGCTGTTGGGTCCGGCCTCGTCGTTGCCCCAGGGCGAACGGATGGACCGGAAGTTCGGCTGGTATGAGTGGGACCGCGGTGAGTCCACGATGGCCGAGCTGGTGACACTGGTCGAACGGCATCGATGAGTACACCCGACCGGCAGACGGGCGATCTGGTTGAGGAACGCGTTGTTCCCAAAAAAGACGAGCCCACGCTCTACAAAGTCATCCTGCTCAACGACGACTACTCCACGATGGACTTTGTCATCCACGTGCTCGAGACCGTGTTTCAGAAGTCACCGGCCGAGGCCTATCGCATCATGATGCAGGTCCATCAGCAGGGCTCCGGCCTCGCCGGCGTGTATCCGTGGGAAGTCGCAGAGACAAAGGTCGAGACCGTCGCTGCGATGGCGAAGCAGGCCGGGTTCCCCCTGCGGGCGGTGACAGAGGAAGCCTGAACGAAGCCCTTGTGCTCCGAAGGCTTACGGTCTCGGTGGGTATTGCTTCGCCAACTCCGTGATCAGCGCCAGGCGGATGTCGCGCAGGTCCTTCACGTCCCGCACGAGCGGGTGGGTCCGCGTCAGGAAGTCCAGATTGGTCTCCCGACCACTCATTAGAAAGTCCGTCGTCGCCACCGTGTAGCGCAATGACGGATTGAGGGGTTTGCCCTGCACGAGCCATCGGTTTCCCTGACGCGTCACGCCACGCGCATGCAGGAATCCTCCGGTGCCCTGATTCGTCACGCCGACGTCGAGCACCCGCGCCAGCAACGATCCGCCCATCGTCAGACTCACGATGTTGCCGCCAAACGGCAACACGCGAATCACGTCGTACTCCGTGACAGGTCCGGCGGGCAGCTCGTCATCGATGCGAATTGAGCCGCCGTTCATGATGGCGACATCAACGACACCGGCTTCTGACGCGAGCGCCGCCGTGATGGTGTCCGTCATGTTGCCCGATCGATTGCGGACCGTCGCTTCACGTCCATCCAGGCCGGTCGTGAGTGTGGCGATGACACGGTCCGGCGTGAAGCCGTCTTGCTTGAAGGCGGCGAACGCCGTGTTTGTCCAGCGCGTCACTTCGGCGGCGACTGTCGCGTCTTCCTTGACGGCATCGGTGATGGGCTCAAGGCGAACATTCACCCTGGCGCGCTGACCCTGGGGAAATGTCAGGCTCAACACGGCGAGCGACCGGACGTTGGCGTCGGCCTTGACGATGGGTGTGAGGTGGGGTCCACGATAAATCAGCCAGTTCTCATGTTCGTGGCCGCCCAGCGAGACGTCAATCTCCGGCACCGCAGCGACGAGTGCCTGATCACCCTGCAGCGACAGATGGGTGAGTGCGATCACCGCATCAACGGCGCCCATTTTTTGAATGGCTGCCTTCGCAGAGTCGATCA
Organism: uncultured Solibacteraceae bacterium; assembly: GCA_964559545.1. Taxonomy (GTDB): domain Bacteria; phylum Acidobacteriota; class Vicinamibacteria; order Vicinamibacterales; family SCN-69-37; genus SYFT01. The sequence continues at coordinate 4,917 of CAZLJG010000206.1, forward strand.
CGGAGTTGTAGCGCACCCAAGGACGGGGATTTGAATCGAGTACTACACCAAGCAGTCCAATCTTCAGGCTGCGCCCGCCGATCGTCACCGGTACCACCGCGAACGTTTCGGTGTTGGGAAACGGTTCTCCGTTCAAGTCGGTCACGTTCGATGTAATGACCTTGAACTTCGACTGGGCCAGGCGCGCGTGGAAGGCCGGTTCGGCGAGGTCGAACTCATGATTCCCCAGCGTCGCGTAGTCGAGGCCCACGGCATTCAACACATCCACCATCTGCCGACCCGCGATGGGCTCACCATCGATGCGTGCCGTCGCCAGCGCGGACGGTGACAGATAGTCCCCCCCGAGCGTTGTGATCACCGGCGCGTTGGTGCGGCGCAAGTCGTTGATCACCGTGGCCACGCGGGCCATACCGCCGACGCGCCCGCCTTCCACAGGACCGATCTCGTAGACATCGTTGAAATGCACGATGGTGAGTGCTGGGGGCGCAGATTGTCCGCAGGCCACAGAGAAGGCCGCGAGGAGGGGGAGGATGAGGGCGCGTGGGAACCGCATGATGTCCTTATAATCGATCCATCGTGTTCTCCGCTGCACTCGAAATCGTCCTGACGATTGCCTATCGCGAAGCCGTCTCCCGTCGTCATGCCTACCTGACGCTTGAGCACCTGCTGTACGCGCTTGCTCACGACCCGGATGGGGAGCGGATTCTGAACGCCTGCGGGGCGGATCTTGGGCGGCTGCGCGGGGAGCTGAACAGCTACCTCGAAGCCTCGGTCGAGGAATTGAAGAAGGGGAACGAACGCGAGCCACAGCAGACAGCGGCGTTCCAGCGGGTGCTGCAGACCGCGGTCCTTCATGTCCAGAGCGCCCAGCGTGCGGAGGTGCAGGCCGGGGACATCCTTGCCGCGATTCTCCAGCAGCCCAGAAGTCAGGCCGCCAAGTTGCTGAGCCAGCAACACATCACCCGCCTCGACATCCTTGAATACATCACCCACGGCATCACCAAGTCCCGCGTCGGTCAGGCGCCCGTTGACGACGAACCGGAGACGTTGGGGACGCCTGAGCCGGCCGACGGTGGTGGCG
>CAZLJG010000207.1:0-5991 GCA_964559545.1 uncultured Solibacteraceae bacterium
CTGGTGCCCGCGCTGCTGATCGCCGAGTCCACGATTTCGTTTCTGGGCCTGGGATTTCCGGAGCCGCTGCCGAGTTGGGGGCTCATGTTGAAGGAAGCGTCGAGTGTGTCGGCCATGCAACTGGCACCCTGGACCCTGAGCCCGGCGGTCTTTCTGTTCGTCTTTGTGCTCGCTTTGCAGCAGCTGGCGGGCGGCCAGAGCGTTGACACCGCCGCTCCACGTCGATAGCCTCCGGTCGTGCTCTCTCTTCGCGGTGTATTTCCTCCAGTGCCGACGCCGTTTGATCCGGCGACGGGTGATGTTGACCTTGGCGCCTTGCGCGCCCAATTGACCCGGCTGTCCGCTGCGCCGCTCGCCGGCGCGCTGGTGCTCGGGTCCAATGCCGAAGCGGGCCTCCTCGATGAGCCCGAGGCGGATGCGATTGTGGAGACCGCGCGGTCGGTCGTGCCTCGTGATCGGGTGCTGATTGTCGGCACCGGTCGCGAATCGACGCGGGCGACCATCGCGGCTTGTCGGCGAGCCGGCGAGCGCGGCGCGGACGTGGTGTTGGTGCGCGCGCCGTCCTTTTTCAAGTCGCAGATGACGCACGACGCGCTCGTGGCGCACTACCGCGCGGTGGCCGACGCGTCACCCGTGCCGGTGATGCTCTACAACGTGCCTGGTATGGCGGGCTTCAGTTTTACGGTCGCGACCGTCCGTGCCCTCGCCGAGCATGGCAACGTGGTCGGTATGAAGGAAACCAGCAACGACCTCGAGCGTCACGCGCAGTTTGCCATGGTGCGTCCCGACCGGTTCGCCGTGTTGTCAGGCTGGGCACCGGTGGCCTATCCGGCGTGGATGATGGGTGCCCGGGGCGCGATCATCGCCGTCGCGAATTTGCTGCCGAATGTATGCGCCACCTTGTGGGAACACGCGCAGGCAGGCCGACATGACGATGCTCGCGCGCTGCAACAGCGCCTCCTGCCGATCGCGCAGCTGGTGTCGAGTGTGCACAGCGTCGCCGGACTGAAGTTCGCATTGGGTGAGCTCGGATTCCCCGGTGGACCCGTGAGGCCGCCGCTTCTTCCAATCGGACCCAAGGCGGCTGACGAAATTCGCGCCGCACTTCAGGAGTGGCGATAAATGGCGTCGCTTCCGACGTCCGATCGGCTGCTGCTCGGTCCCGGGCCGTCCCCGGTGTCCGCACGTGTGATGCAGGCTTTGGCGGCTCCTCCGCGCTCACATCTTGATCCCGAACTCCTCGACATGCTCGACGATGTGCGGGGGATGTTGGGGCGGGTGTTTCAGGCGCCCGACGGAAATCTGAGCATCGCGGTGTCCGGCACGGGCACCGCCGCCATGGACGCGGCCGCGATGAATCTGATCGAGCCGGGCATGACGGTGCTTGCGATCGTCACCGGCTACTTCGGCGAGCGGCTCGCGCAGGTGTTCGCGCGCAGTGGCGCGTACGTCGAACGGTTACACGTGGAGTGGGGACGTTCCGTGGATCCCGCGCTGGTGGAACGCGCGATGGTGGACGCGCGCTTCGATGTTGTCGCGATGGTGCACGGCGAAACCTCCACGGGCGTGCGTAATCCCGTCGAAGCCATCGCGCCAATCGTGCGTCGCCGCGACGCACTGTTTGTGGTGGATGCCGTGACGTCGCTGGGCACCATTCCGGTGGATGTCTCCGCGTGGGATGCCGACGTTGTGTATTCGTGCGGACAAAAAGGGCTCGGCGCACCGCCGGGACTGTCACCGATCACGGTGTCGCCGCGCGCGCGTCAGGCCTCGCCGACGTGCCACAGCTACGCGTGCGATTTTGCACAACTTGAGGCCTTTTGGGTACGGCGGCAGTATCATCACACCATCTCCTCTCCGCTCGTGTTTGCGTTGCACACGGCGCTGACCGAGTTGTTTGAAGAAGGGTTGGAAGCGCGATGGGCTCGTCATCAGGCGGCCCACGATGCGCTTGTGGCAGAGTTGGCGGTCATCGGTCTTGAGTTGTTCCCCGATCCACCCCATCGTCTGCTCAGCCTCAATGCCGTTCGCATTCCGCCGGGCATTGACGAAAAGGCCGTGCGCGCGCGGTTGCTGACGAAACACGGGATTGAAATCGGCGCCGGGCTGGGCCCGCTCGCCGGCCGGATCTGGCGGATTGGTTTGATGGGATCCGGCGCGACGCTCGCAAATGTTGACCGCGTCGTGTCCGCACTCGCGGAGGCGCTCGGTCGTAAACGTCCGAAGTGAACCCGGGGGTTCTGATGAAATACACGCTCTCCGCTCTCGCGCTCGTCGTCTCGACCGCGATCGCGTGCGCAACCAATCCGGCCACAGGGAAACGGCAATTCAACATCCTTTCTGACAGCAGCGAGGTGGCCCTTGGCAAAGAAGCCGACGGCCAGGTGCGTCAGGAGATGGGCCTCTACGGCGATCAGGGCTGGCAGGACTACGTCAACCGGGTGGGGCAGGCGATGGCCAAGCAGTCGCACCGCCCGGAGTTGCCCTGGTCGTTCGCGGTGGTGGACCAATCGGCGATCAACGCCTTTGCGCTGCCTGGGGGCTACATCTATCTGACGCGCGGCATCTTGCCGTTCCTGAAGACTGAAGCCGAGATGGCCAACGTGCTCGGCCACGAGATTGCACACGTCACCGCCAAACATGGCGCAGCGGCGTATTCGAAGCAGACATTTGTGGGCGGCGGACTCGCAGTCGGCCGGATTCTTGCGCCGCCAGACAAGGCGGTGTTGTTTGATGCCGCCGAAATGTCATTGGGCCTGCTGTTTCTGAAGCACGGGCGCGATGCGGAGTTTGAAGCCGACAAACTCGGTGTTGGGTATGCGGCAATCAGCGGCTGGAACCCATCAGGCATGGCGGGGATGTTGACCACGCTGGGCCGGTTGTCGGAAGCCGGAGGCTCGAGCCGCGGCGTGCCGAACTTTCTCTCGACGCATCCGCTGCCGGCCGATCGGGTGACACGCGTGGAGGAAATTGCGACGACCGCCCGCACCGCATCGTCGACTCGTGTGAACGCGGATGAGTTTACGCAACGACTCGACGGGTTGGTGTTTGGCGACAGCCGCGAACAGGGCATTCTGCGCGGGCGTGATTTCCTGCACCCGATCATGCGCTTTGCCCTGCGGTTCCCCGACCAGTGGCAGGTGTCCAACGGCGCTGCCCAGGTCACCGCGCAGCCGGCCGGTAACGACACGATGGCCGTGTTGCTCGAGGTGGTTGAAGGGAATGCGCAGAACCCGGCACAGGCCGGCAGGGCGATCATGGCGTCGGCCAAGATGACCGAGGTTTCCGGCGGTTCCACGACGGTCAACGGACTGCCGGCGTTTGTGGGCGTCTTCCGCGGCGGTGCCGGCAACGAGGCGTTTACCGCGCGCGTGGCCTACATCGCGCACGGTGGCCGGCTGTATCAGCTCGCGGGTCTGGCGACCGATGCGGCATTCTCCCAGGCCGACGCGGTGTTCCGCGACACCATCGGCAGCTTCCGCGCGTTGTCGCAGGCGGAAGCCGATCGTGTGCAGCCCGCACGTATCGACTTTCATACCGCGCGTTCCGGCGACACCTGGGCCTCACTCGCCAAATCCCTCTCCGGAGGCGCCATCAGCGCTTCCGCGCTCGCCATCATGAACGGTGCCGATCCGTCGTCAACGCCTCGGGTGGGGACGCGGCTGCGCGTGGTTGTCGGAGGCTGATGCGTCGCGCGCTCCGGTGGACTGTGGCCGCGATGGCCGTGGCGTTCGCCACGGTCAGTTACACGTGGATCAGTCTGCCGGATGTGCGCGCACTGAAGCGGCAGCCACCGGCGACCACGGCGTTCCGTGAGCTGCGGGCTGAGCAGGCGGCCGACGAGGGACGCGTGCTCAAGATGCAGCATCGATGGGTCAACTACGATCGCATCTCGCCGCATCTGAAACGTGCCGTCACGGTGGCGGAGGACTCCGCGTTCTGGGATCACGAAGGCCTCGACTTCGACGAAATTCGCGCATCTCTCGAGATCAACTGGATGCGCGGCGAGTTTGCACGCGGTGCGTCCACCATCACCCAGCAGTTGGCGAAGAATCTCTATCTCTCGCCGTCGCGCAATCCGTACCGCAAGGTGCGCGAACTCTTCATCACGCGGCGGCTGGAGGCGGAGCTCTCAAAGCGCCGCATCTTCGAGCTGTATCTGAATTTGATCGAGTGGGGAGACGGCATCTGGGGCGCGGAGGCGGCAGCGCGTGCGCACTTCGGCGTGTCGGCGGCCGCCCTCTCACCCCAACAGGCCGCGATGCTGGCCGGCGCGATCATCAATCCGCGCGTTTACAGTCCGTCGCGACCCAACGCCCGGTTGCTGCGCCGGCAGGCGCTGATTCTTCGCCGCATGGGAACGGTCACGCCGCCAGACACACCGGCGTCACCGGCAGCGGCGCCGGCCGCTCCGGTGATCCCAACCATTCCGATCATCATTCGCTGAAAAGACGACGGGCGCCGACAAAACGCGATTGCCAGTAGGCCGCGCGCAGCCGTTCGACGCGTACGACGCCCGACGCTGCCGGTGCGTGCACAAACTCGTCGGCGTTCACGGCAATGCCGACGTGTGAGGCCCCGGGAGCCACGGTGGAGAAAAAGACGAGGTCTCCGGCCTGCACGTCGCGTGCGCCAATTCGGCGGCCAATCTGAAACTGCTCGGCCGTCGTGCGCGGCACGGGCATCGCGTGGGTGCCGAACACAAACTGAATGAACCCGCTGCAATCAAATCCCACTGCGGGATCATCGCCGCCAAAGCGGTACGGCACGCCGCGGTAGGCCAGCGCCGTCTGCAGCACGTCGGTCTTGAGCATCGGGCTCGTGGTCACCGCGGCCGGCACCGGTCGAAGTGACGCAGGAGACCCAGGCATCGGAAAGGGTAGCGGACCCGGCGTCGAGGGGGCCGCATGCGCCGCACACGCCGCAGACGACGCGGCGACGGCAGCGGCAACAAACATGCGTACGGAGAGGCGACGGACACCGGTCACAGGGAGAGTTATCGGCTCCTCGCAGCCCCCGCGCCAGACCCCCCAACAGGTCTTCGGTGTAAACCTTTGTGTACAGGGACGTTACAGCTACAGGTTCTTGACAGTCAGGAGGTGCTGCCCGACAATGAGCCGTCGGGACTATGGAACAGACCCTGCTGCTCAACGCGACGTACGAGCCGCTCAAGGTTGTGCATTGGCAGAAAGCGATCACGCTCTGGTGCCAGGGCAAGGTCGAGATTGTGTCGGTGTACGACCGCGAGATTCGAGCGGTGACGTTCAGCATGAAGTTGCCGTCCGTGATCCGCCTGCTCAGTCGCATTCGTGTGCGCCGCCGGTTGGACTACGTGCCGTTCTCGCGCGTCAACATCTACGCGCGCGACAATCACCGCTGCCAGTACTGTGCCGAATTGTTTCCGGCACCCGACCTGACCTTCGACCACGTCGTGCCCGTGGCTCAGAACGGCCGCAAGGACTGGGAGAACATCGTCACCTGCTGCGTCACCTGCAATCGGCGCAAGGGCGGTCGCACGCCGGCGCAGGCGCACATGCACCTGATTCGCCCGCCGAAGCGGCCCGACAAGGCCCCGGCCATTCGCATCACATTCGGGTTGCGCAACGCACCCGAGAGCTGGCGCGACTACGTCTACTGGAACGTCGAACTCGACGACGCCTGATCTGTGTCAGCCCTGTCCGCCTGTTATCCACGCGGCGCCACACCCGGTGCCCGCCTAGAACTCAGTGGTTTTCGCCTCCCCGTGCCGGCTGACGGTCCACCGCGTGTGTGGTTCGGTGCGCTGGAAGCACGCGTCGTGGCCGCGTCTTCGCGCGCCATCTCGGTGATCGTGCCAGCCGCGTGTGAAGGCGGCCCGACACCCGTGCGTGTTGACGGTGTCACTGGCGACACGTTGGTCGTGGACGTGGCGCGCACGCTGGCGAGCGACATCCATCAGGTCGACAGTCCGGTGTGTGTGGCGGACGGCACGATCTACGCGACGCAGAGCGG
>CAZLJG010000208.1:0-5985 GCA_964559545.1 uncultured Solibacteraceae bacterium
CAAAGCCGGCTCTCGACTGAAATCCTCACGACGTACCTAAAGGATGCGTTTGCGGGTCCACCGGGCGCTGCCGAGGTCGTGCGCGGCTATCGAGGTGGCTACTTGCCCCTCCGTCGTCGCGAGATCGAGCGCGGTTTGCGCGAGGGGAGTGTGCGATGCGTGGTGTCGACGAGCGCGCTCGAACTCGGCATCGATATTGGTGCGTTGGATGTGACGGTCATGGCCGGGTATCCAGGCACGATCGCCGCGACGTGGCAACGTGCCGGCCGCGCTGGACGCCGGTCCGGCCGCTCGGCGGCGGTGCTGGTGGCGTCGAGTGCGCCGATCGACCAGTTTGTGGCGCGCAACCCCGATTATTTCTTTGATGCGTCACCCGAACACGCGCTGGTCAACCCCGACAACCTGCACATCCTGCTCGCCCACGTGAAGTGCGCCGCGTTTGAGTTGCCCTTCACCACGACCGAGAGGTTCGGCACGCTCAACGTGCAGGAGATGCTCCAGATCCTGAGTGAAGAACAGTTCGTCCAACTGGCCGGCGACCAGTGGCAGTGGACCCATGAGTCGTATCCGGCCGACGCGGTAAGCCTGCGGTCGGTGTCGTCCGACAACTTCATCATCGTGGACCTGACACACGGCGAACGCGTGATCGGTGAGACCGACTTCACGAGCGCCCCGTCGGTGCTCCACGAGAAGGCGATCTACATCATCGAAGGTCAGCTGTTCCAGGTCGAGCGCCTGGACTTCGACAACCGCAAAGCCTTCGTGCGCGGCGTCGAATGTGACTATTACACCGACGCGATCGACTACACGAAGGTGACGATTCTTGAGGACATGGCGGCCGCCGAGCTCAAACACCACGGCGAAGTGCATGTCGTCTCCCGCGTCGTCGGCTTCAAGAAGATCAAGTTCTATACGAACGAGAACATCGGCTCTGGCGAGTTGGATCTTCCCGAGCAGCAGATGCACACATCGTCGTATTGGGTGACGATTCCGGCAGAGAAGATGGAGGCGTTGCCCTATGGCGGCGCCGACAAGCGTGATGGTGTGCTCGGACTCGCATTTGCCATGCGCAACGTCGCGCCGTTGCTGCTGATGTGTGACTCACACGATCTGGGATTGTCGGTGGATGGTGTCGGTGCGGAAGAAGCCAAGACGCTTTCGACGGTCGCGCCGACGATCTTCATCTACGACAACTATCCAGGCGGCATCGGTTTCAGTGAGCCGCTCTTCCAGATGCATGCCGACCTGCTGGCGCGTACGCAGGAGTTGATCGAAGGGTGTCCGTGTCAGTCGGGATGCCCGTCGTGTGTCGGGCCCGAAGGCGCGACCGGGCCGCTGGCGAAAGCCGTCGCGTCACATCTGCTGGCGGTCCTGCGGTGAAAAATCTCGCCGAGCGCCTGCGCGCAATCGTGCGCGACAACCGTCGCGAACTGACGGTCGAGCCCGACCTGCCGATGTCAGGCGGCGGCTTCACGTTTGCCGACGTCGTTGCCAGGTCCGCAGACGTGCTCGGGGGCACGATTGTCGGGCAGGAGGGCTCGGCGTGTCTGGTCGTGGATCGGGTGTACGACGCTGATCGGTATCACGGGTCGCGTACCGTCGAATCGTACCGTCTGTCACCAGAGGCACCGCTCGGGCTCTTCGAGCCGAAGCTGGCCTCCACGCCGGACTGGGCATCGCGGACGGTGTTCTTTGATATCGAAACCACAGGCCTGAGTGGTGGCGCCGGCACCGTGGCGTTCCTGGTGGGCTGCGGATGGTTTGAGGCCGAGGCGTTCCGCGTGCGGCAGTGGCTGATGCTCGGCCCCGCTGGTGAGCGTCCGTTGCTTGACGCATTGGGCCGCGCGATGGACGATGCGTCGTTGCTGGTGACGTTCAACGGCCGGACGTTCGACGTGCCGTTTATGGAAACGCGCTGGGCGTTCCATCGGCAGTCCACGCCAACTGACGACTTGCCGCACTTCGACATGTTGCCCGCAGCACGCCGCTTGTGGAGTCGGCGTGAGGACGACACCAGCTGCAGCCTCACCGCGCTCGAGCGCTCTGTGTTGGGCTTTCATCGTGTGGGCGATGTGCCTGGCTTCGAAATTCCTGTGCGCTACTTTCAGTTTCTACGCACCGGCGATCCGTCGATCATCGAAGGCGTTCTGGAGCACAACCGCCTCGACTTGATCTCGCTCGCCGCAGTGACCGCGCGCGCCTTCCAACTCGCCTCGGAGGGACCCACGTGGTGCCGCGAGGCGTGTGAGCAACTCGGGTTGGGCCATCTCTACGAGCGGCAGGGTGATCTCGAACGAGCGGAGGAGGCGTTTGCGCTGGCATCTGCCGGTGCGGACGAACGGGAACTGCGCGCGAGGGCGCTTGAGCGCCTGGCGTTGCTGCGCCGCCGCCTGCGGCGGTTCGACGATGCCTTGGAGGCGTGGCAGATGATCGTGGATCGCGCGAAGCGGCCGTTCAGCGCGATTGAACGTCGCGCGGCCGAGGCGCTCGCGATTCATCATGAACATCGCGCGGGTGATTTGGCGTCGGCGCAACGATACGCGCAAGTGGTGCGTGGCCAGACTTCAGGGCGACGTGTGGCGGAGGTGGATCACCGCCTGGGCCGGCTGGCGAAAAAACTCGAGCTGGAAAAACAAAAGGGCGACCTTGCGGTCGCCCCTTTGCTGGATTCCGATTAGCTCCGGGACCCCGGAACTTCGATTACGCCGACGCGCCGACTTTTTTCTTCGGCGACTTCGCGGCCTTGTTCGCAGCCGTCTGCGCCTTGCGGCCTTCGGTCGTCTGCACGCCGAACCGCTTCGTGAAGCGTTCCACGCGGCCTTCGGTGTCGATCAGCTTCTGGCGGCCCGTGTAGAACGGGTGGCAGTTGTTGCAGATGTCGAGGTGCAGGTCATCCTTGGTCGAAAAGCTCTTCCAGGTGGCGCCGCACGCGCATCGCACGTCAATCTCTGTGTACTTGGGGTGAATTCCAGCCTTCACGGTCAGCTCCTTGCTCCCTCAACGAAACCACGATTATACCCTTCGACTCGCTCGGAGGGAACCTCTTCGCTCTAATCGGACTCCGGGACCCCTGGGCCCCAGGACTCCTGGACAAGCTAAGGTTCTATTTCTCAACAGGATAGCCCCTGTTCCACTTGTAAGGCCTCAGGCGGGCGACCAGTTCGGCCGGCAGGCCCTGCCCGTCGCCGCAGGCCATATTGGCCTCGACGTGGCGCACCTTCCGCATACCCGGAATGACCGTGCTCACGGCTGGGTGCGACAGGATGAAGCGCAGGGCCATGTCGGGCAACGTCATGCCTGCGGGCACCTCGGCCTTGAGCCGCTCGACGCGGTCCACAGCCGCGGCCAGTTTGTCGGGCGGGAAGTAGCTGTTGCGGAAGTCCCCCTCGGGCCAGCGCGTGTCTTTGGTTAATGTGCCCGTGAGGCTGCCTTCGTCGAGCGGGACGCGCGCGATGATCGCCACACCCATCTCCTGGCAGAGTGGGAACAGGATGTCTTCGGGATGCTGGTCGAAGATGTTGTGCACGACCTGCACGCTGTCCACGAGTCCGGTGCGCAGCGCATCGATGATGTTGGTGGGATCCCACCGATTGATCGAGATGCCGAACGCGCGCACCTTGCCGGACTTCTTCAGTGTCTGGAACGCCTCCATCCACTCGTCCTGTTCGGCCCACTCGTCGGTCCACACATGGAGCTGCTGCACGTCGAGCTGCTCGACGCCGAGGTTCTTCAAGCTCCGCTCGGTGCACTGAATCACCCAGTCCACCGGGAAGACATCGCTCAGGGCGTATTCGGGCTTGGCCGGCCACTTCCCATTCTTCGGCGGCACCTTGGTCGCGACGACAAGCGGCTTGTCGCGATGCGACGGCAGCACCTGACCGAGCAGCTGTTCGCTCTTGCCATCGCCATAGGCCAGGGCGGTATCGAAGAACGTGCATCCCAGCTCGATGCTGCGGTGCAGGGCGGCAACCGACTCGGCATCGTCCGAGCCCGTCCATCCACCCATTCCCCATAGTCCGTAGCCGACCTCGGAAACCGTCAGGCCGGTCCGTCCAAATAAGCGCGTGTGCATGGGGAAAAGGGTAGCAGGTCTGCCGGAGGTGTTCTGATGCGTCTGTTTTCTGTAGGTGTCCTTGCGTTCATCGGCACGTTCGCGTGCTCAAAATCTCCAACGGCGCCGGAGACCCAAACGGTGCCGACCCAGACCGTGCACTACTCGGGGTTTGTGCACGAGCCATCGACAGATGTCGGCGGGGTGCTGCAGATGACGGTGGATCTACCGGCGTCACTGGCGCAGTCCACCGGGGAGCGACCGTTCTTTCGAATTCCGATCTCCAATGCGACGCTCACCCTGAAAAACGGGGCCGTGATTCAGATGACCGGCCACTACGAAACCTCGACGGACACGCTCACCCTGACCGGTGGCGGTTATCACGTCTCCTTCAAATACAACGGCACCAAAGCCAACCCTGACGGCACGTTTACGACGCTGCAGGGGATCGTCGGCGTTGCACGCATCATCCTGGTGCCGGCGCCACCGCCGGCGGCGGTGATGTACTGCGGCAGCTTCCAGGGCACTGAAGCGGGCGACGTCTTTCTGACGATTCACAATGGGACCACCGTCACAGGCACCGGGTACGAGCGTGGGAAGCCCAACGCCCCGATTGGGATCACGGGCACCGCCCAGTTTCCGCCGATCGACCACATCGAATTGAACTGGTCGTGGAGCGGCGGCAGGGGCTGGGCGACCGGCAGAAGTAATGCCGGCGATTGGGGTGGACTCTGGGAAAACACCGACGGTCAAAAAGGGATCTGGAGCGTGCATCGGCATTTGTGCAAGTGACCCCCCAGGCGTGCGTAGTACGTATTGCGTATTAGTACGTATTGCGATATAACTCGCGTCGGCGGTTCCGTGATGGCCAAGAAACCCGACGACTCCCTCGCGTCCCTCGGCCGGTTCTCCGAGCCGGCATTCAACATTCTCGTTGCGCTGGCCGACGGTCCCAAACACGGCTACGCCATGACGCAGGACATCGAAGCGATGACCGGCAACCGGCCCGGACCCGGCACGTTGTACGGTGCCATCGCACGACTCGAAGAACGCCGCTGGATCGAGGCCCTTCCATCCGATGATCGCCGGCGTCCCTACAGACTCACCTCGGCCGGACAGAAGGTGTTGCGGACGCGAATTGACGCGTTGCGCGCGGTCACAAAGATCGCGCAGTCGCGGCTCGCCAACGCGTAGGAGGCCAGCATGTCCGTCGATCGCATGCTCAGCTGGTTCCCCAATACGTGGCGCTCCAGGTACGAGGCGGAGGTGCGCGAGTTGCTCGACGCGCAGCCGTTCACCTGGCGTGAGCGGCGCGACCTTCTTCGAGCGTGCGCCGATGCGTGGATTCGGGAGACGACGTCGTGGGGGCTCGCAATCGCGAAATTTTCGGCTGGGCTGTGTGTGCGGATGGGTGTGGTACTGGGCCTTGGATGGCTCGGCGTGCGGGGAGCGGAGGCCCTCCTTCCGCCAGAATTGGTGCTGGCTTGGTGGCCCGCGGCCCGATCTGAAGCTTGGCGCGGCGTGACGATCGTCGCGCAGTTCGCCACCTTCGTCGCAGTGGCGCGGTACGTCATGCAGCCGTACGAACAGACGCGTGATCCACTCCAGCGACCGACATGGCTCCAGACCTTCGGGTGGGTGCTGTTCCTCGCTCTGCTTGTTGTGAGTGACGCTCGTCCTGGCGACCTACCGGAGGTCATCTGGATGGGCATCTTCGCCACGATGCGGTACTCGCCATGGATCCTGCTGCTGAGTGGGGAACCCCGGGGCACGGCGGCGGGGCTCGGCCTGCGATGAAGGCACTCGCGGCGGCGATCGTTCGACTGTACCCGGTCGCTTGGCGGCAACGGTACGAAGACGAAGTGCTGGAGCTGGTCAGCGCCGGACCCATGCGGCTCAGTGATCTCTGCGGTCTGCTCAGACACTGCATCACC
>CAZLJG010000209.1:0-5981 GCA_964559545.1 uncultured Solibacteraceae bacterium
AGGACCGGTCCATCGGCGACTTCCGTCGCGCGTGCCGGGCTTACGCCGAAAAATTCGTCGCGTCTCAACGCGCAGACTTTGAACGCCTCGGCGTGCTCGGCGACTGGGATGCGCCGTACCTCACCATGCAGTTCGGGTATCAGGCGGCCATCGTGCGCGCCCTTGGCAAGTTCGTCGAACGCGGCCTTGTCTACAAGGGCAAGAAGCCGGTGCACTGGTGCCTCCGCGATCGCACGGCGCTGGCCGAGGCCGAGGTGGAGTACGACACACACACGTCGCCCTCGATCTTCGTCGAGTTCCCGCTGTCGGCTGACGACACGGTGCTCGCCGCCCACGTCCCGGCCGTGAAGGGCCGCGACGTCACCGCCTTGATCTGGACGACGACCCCGTGGACGATTCCGGCGAATCTCGCGATCGCCTTTCATCCGCAGCTTGAATACGGCGCGTTCGACTTCGACGGTCGCCTGGTGATTCTCGCGACGGAACTGGCTGACGGCGTCTCAACCCGCACCGGCCGCGCACTCGGCGCGCCGGTCGCGACGTTCATGGGCGCGCAGTTGGAAGGCGTGCGCTTCCGCCACCCATTGTTCGACCGCGACTCGGTGGGCGTGCTTGCGGAGTACGTCACGCTCGAGCAGGGCACCGGTGCCGTGCACACGGCGCCCGGCCACGGCACCGACGACTTCAACACCGGTGTGCGCTACGGGCTGCCGATCACCACGCCGATCGGGACGCATGGCCGGTTCGCCGAGGATACGCCGATCGTCGGCGGCCTCAAGGTCTTTGAAGCGAACCCGGTCGTCGAGGCGGCACTCGCCGAACGCGGGCGCCTGTGGCACCGCTCCGACTTCGAGCATTCGTATCCCCACTGCTGGCGTTGTCACCAGCCGGTGATCTTCCTGGCGACACCGCAGTGGTTCATCTCGATGGACGGCCTGCGCGATGACGCGACCAAGGCCTCCGATGCCACGGCGTGGCATCCATCCTGGGGCCGCGAACGCATGACCGGTATGTTTGCCTCGCGCCCTGACTGGTGCATCTCGCGTCAACGCGCCTGGGGTGTGCCAATTCCGGCGATCACGTGCACGGGGTGCGGCCACTCGCATCTCACACCCGCACTGGTTGAACGGGCGGCCGCGGTGTTTGAACGCGACAATGCCGACGCCTGGTACGACGCGCCGCTCGAAACGTTTGTCCCGGCGGACTTCCGCTGCGACAGCTGCGGCGGCTCGTCGTTTGAACGGGAGCGCGACATTCTCGACGTGTGGTTCGACTCCGGCTCGAGCCACGAGGCTGTGCTCGCGCAGCGACCGGAACTCCGGTGGCCGGCGGATCTGTATCTCGAGGGCACGGATCAGTACCGCGGCTGGTTCCAGTCGTCGCTCCTCGTCGGTGTCGGCACCCGCGGACGCGCGCCGTACGATGGCGTCCTCACCCACGGCTTCGTCGTGGACACACACGGCCGCAAGATGTCGAAGTCGATTGGCAACGTGATCGCGCCCCAGCAAATCATCAAGGACAGCGGCGCGGACGTGCTGCGCCTGTGGGTCGCGATGGTGGACTACCGCGACGAAATCCGTCTCGGCAAAGAGGTGCTCGCGCGCACAGTCGAGGCCTACCGGAAGATCCGCAACACGTTCCGGTACCTCCTGTCGAACCTCTACGACTTCGATCCGGCGCTGCACCTGGTGCCTCACGCACAGATGGACAGCGCGGACCGCCACATCCTCTCGAGGTACACACGCCTCGAGCGCACGGTGCGGGCCGAATACGACGCGTACGACTTCCAGGCGCTGGCACACGCGGTCAACGAATTTGTGACCGTCGAACTCAGCGCGCTGTATCTCGACGTCTCGAAGGATCGCCTCTACACGTTCCGCGCCGATTCCCCGGAACGCCGCTCGGCACAGACGGCACTGTACGTGCTGGCTGATGGCCTCGTGCGCCTGATCGCGCCGATCCTCTCGATGACGGCCGACGAAATCTGGCCGCGACTGCCCGGCACGCGCGAAGCCTCCGTGCACCTCGCCGACTTCCCGAGCAGCCCTCAGTCGTGGATCGACGAATCACTCGATGCCCACTGGGAAGCGCTCTCGAACGTGCGTCGCACGGTGAACGAGGCGCTTGAACGCGCACGGGCGGAAAAAACCATCGGCGCGCCCCTCACCGCACACGTGACGCTCACGGCCGGAGGCGATCTCTACCGCCTGCTCAAGGGCGCTGAAGCGGAACTGCCGATGTTGTGCATCGTGTCGGCCGTCACGCTGCGTGAATCCGCCGACAGCCCGCTCGTCGTCGAGGTCGCGCATGCCTCAGGTGACAAATGCCCCCGCTGCTGGCGCTTCGTACCGGCACTGACCGGTGGCGGCGACGATGCGGTGTGTGGGCGGTGCGCGGATGCGCTGGAACCCGTCGCATGATGGCGCGTCTGCCGGGTCTTCTCTGGGTGGTGCTCACGCTGGTGCTCCTCGACCAGATCACCAAGGTCTGGGTGCACGCGACGTTGGGGCTGTACGAGAGCATGACGGTCATCCCGGGACTGATCGACCTCGTGCACGTCCGCAACGAAGGCGTGGCGTTCGGATTGCTCAACAATCTGGACCTGCCGTACAAGCCGGTCCTCACGACCGGCCTCGCCAGCCTCGCGCTGCTGGGCATGGTGTTTTATTACCGGCAGTTGCAGCCGCATGAACGCATCGCGCGGCTGGGCGTCGCGTTTATTGCCGGCGGTGCCATCGGCAATTTGATCGACCGCGTGCGGCAGGGATATGTCCTCGACTTTGTGGACATCTACTGGGGCACGTGGCACTTCTGGGCTTTTAATGTCGCCGACGCGGCGATCAACGTCGGTGCGATTCTGGTCTTTGCAGATCTTCTGCTGGTGAAACGTCATGTACCCGATCCTGTTTAATGTTGGCGACTGGCCCGTCTACTCCTACGGTGTGCTGCTGGCGGCGGCGTACCTGATCGGTCTGCAGCTCGCAGTCGTGCGGGCGCGCAAGGCGGGTGTGGACCCGGCGCGGGTCATGGACCTCGGCATCTACCTCATCATCGCGGCGCTCGTCGGCGCGAAGTTGATGCTCATCGCCGTGGACTGGGACTACTTCCGCCAGCAGCCGCGCGAACTGCTCTCCCTTGTGCGGGCGGGCGGCGTCTTTTACGGCGGTCTCATTGGCGCCGTGCTGGTCGGCCTGGTGCTGGTCCGGCGCTACAAACTCAACGTCTGGTCCACCGGCGACCTCATGGCCCCGGGCATCGCCCTCGGCCACGTCGTAGGTCGCTTTGGCTGCCTGCTGGCCGGCTGCTGTTACGGCCGTCCCACGGATGCGGCCTGGGGCATCACGTTCACCAATCCCATCGCGAATGCCAACGTCGGCACGCCGCTCAATCTGCCACTCCACCCGACGCAGCTGTACGACGCGGGTGCGGAACTCCTGATTCTCGGGGTGCTGCTGCTGACCGAGCGCAAGGGCAAGCCGTTCGCCGGCCGCACGTTCTGGCTGTACATCGGCCTCTACGCCATCTCGCGGTTCATCATCGAGTACTTCCGCGGCGACATTCAGCGGGGATCGATCGGCAACATGTCCACGTCGCAGTTTGTGTCCCTGCTGCTCGTGCCGGCTGCACTCCTGATGTTGTGGTATCTCAAGCGGCAGCCACAGCCGTCGGCGGCCTGACGCGATGTCCGGACTGACGAGACTTGTCGCCGAGGCGGCCGACGCCGGGCTGCGGCTCGATCAGTTCATCACCTCACGCCTGCCGGACGTCTCGCGTTCACAGGTCCAGCGCCTGCTGCGCGATGGCCGCGTCACCTCCGAACCACACCCGGCTAAGCCGGGATTGGTAGTCACCGAAGGCCTGCGCGTCGACGTGGACGTGCCCCCTCCGATGCCGGCCACACCTGGAGCCGAAGACCTCCCCATTGAAATCCTGTACGACGATGAGGACCTGGTGGTGATCAACAAACCCGCCGGGATGGTGGTGCACCCGGCCGCGGGTCATGCGCACGGCACGTTGGTGAATGCGCTGCTCCATCACGTGAAGGGGCTCTCCGGCATCGGCGGCACCGAACGCCCAGGCATCGTGCACCGGTTGGATCGCGGCACGTCGGGCATCATGGTCGTCGCCAAACACGACACCGCGCACCGGAATCTGTCCGCGCAGTTTCACGACCGCGTGGTGCGCAAGGAATATCAGGCGGTGGTGTGGGGCACGCCCGAGAAAGGCACGCGGTACGACAATCCCATCGGCCGCGATCCCAACAACCGCAAACGGATGTCGAGTCGCGCGAAGGGCGGACGCTCGGCGTTGACTGACGTGGTCAGCGTGGAAGTGCTCCGCGGCGTGTCTTTTATCGCCCTGGTGATCGGCACCGGCCGCACACACCAGATTCGCGTGCATCTGTCGGAAGCGAATCATCCGCTCGTCGGCGACGAGCTCTACGGCGGCGTGCGCAAACGCCTGCCCACACATCTCGCCTCGCTGGCCAAACTCGACCGGCCGTTCCTGCACGCGGCGCGGCTGTCGTTTGCTCACCCTCGAGACGGCCGCCCGATGGATTTCAGAGCGGACCTTCCCCAGGACCTGGCGCGCGTGCTCAAAGCGCTGCGACAGGCCAGCAAGAGGAGTTGATGTGGCGGCAGAGGTGCTGTTCACCGGACGCGTCATCCGCGTGGAACGCGACGAAGTCCTCCTCCCCAACGGCCGGACGACCACGATCGAGGCGGTGCGGCATCGTGGATCGGTCGTGATCCTCGCGCAGCCGACGCCCGACACCGTGATTGTGATCCGTCAGTATCGCCCCGTGATCGATCGCTGGATCTGGGAGCTTCCCGCCGGCAGTCTCGACCCCGGCGAAGCGCCTGACACCGCCGTGGTGCGCGAGTGCGAGGAGGAAACCGGGCAGTCGCCGCAGCGGGTCACCCTGCTCGCGTCGTGGTACCCGACGCCCGGCTTCTGCGACGAGATCATGCACTTTTACCGGTGCGAGTCACTCGTGCCCCCGCCGGGTCCGGTGCATCAGGACGACGATGAACAGATCGAGCCGGCCGTGGTCACGCTCGACACACTCGCCGAGATGATTCGCGACGGGCGTGTCGCCGACATCAAGACGGTCGTCGGCCTGCAGTTGCTCAGACCAGCGTCAACGACTGGCGCGTCGTCGTCGCCGGCGTAAGCGCGAGCGCGAGCACTTCGTCCACCTCGGTCACAAAATGCACGGTGAGCCCGCGACGGATTTCGTCGCTGAGGTCCTCGCGCACGTTGGTTTCGTTCTGCTTCGGCAGAATCACCTGATGGATGCCATGGCGACGTGCGGCAAGCACCTTTTCCTTGATGCCGCCGACCGGCAACACGCGGCCTGACAACGTCACTTCGCCCGTCATCGCCAGGTCGCCACGCACCGGGCGTCCCGAGAGCGCCGACGCCAACGCCACCACCATCGTCACGCCTGCCGACGGGCCGTCCTTGGGGATGGCGCCGGACGGCACATGCAGGTGGATCTCGGAGTCCTTGTAGAACTGGGGATCGACGTTGTACATCGCGGCATGCGCGCGGAACCACGAGAGCGCGATGCGCGCCGATTCCTTCATCACATCCCCCAGCGAACCAGTCAGTGTGAGCTGGCTGCCGCCCGCCATGCGGGACGCTTCGATCAGCAGCACGTCGCCGCCCACCGGCGTCCACGCGAGTCCGATCGCCACGCCGGGATCCTGCGTGCGATTCGCGAGCGCCTCATCGAGGTGTCGTGGGGCACCGAGGAACTCCTCGATCAGCGCCTCGGTCACCGTAACCGGGGCCTCGTCGCCCTCGGCCCGACGCCGCGCCACCTTGCGGCAGACGGATCCAATCTCACGCTCAAGATTGCGGACGCCGGCCTCGCGCGTGTAGCCACGAATGATCGCCGACAGCGATTCGTCAGTGAACACGATCTGCTCGGCGGTCAAGCCGTGATTGGTGACCTGCCGGGCGACAAGGTGGTC
>CAZLJG010000210.1:0-5910 GCA_964559545.1 uncultured Solibacteraceae bacterium
CATCCTGGACCGTCTCGAAGAAGTCATCGGTGGCGACGGGGGCTTCGTCCGCGCCGCAGTCCGGGTCGTTGGCGTCGGCCAGGCCGTCGTTGTTGTCGTCGCCGGGGCTCAACGCCGAGCAGATTTCGATGGCCTTGCAGTTTTCATCAACGAAACCGTCGCCGTCGTCATCAATGAGGTTGCCGCAGACTTCCTGCGCGGCCGTGTATTCCCACATGATGCACATGCTCTGCACGAAGCGCGCGCCGTCCGGGTGCCCGTAGGGCCGGTGGTGGGTCGCCTCGAACCGATGAATTTCACGGCCGGTCGCGATGTCGAACACGTAGACCCAGCCGGTGTCGGTCGGCGCGGCCCACAACGTGCGGCCACCCGGGTCCACCTCGAGGGAGTACCAGCCGTTCACGTTCGCGCCGTTGTAGCCGTTCTTGGCCCACAGATACGCGTCGTCGGAAATCACGTAGCTCTGGATCACGGAGCCATCGCCGCGGAGGCGATGAATCGCGCCCGTGGACGCCACAAGGAATCCGCCCGTGCCGTCGCCGGGGGGCAGAATACGCAGACCGTTGAAACGGCGATCAGCGGACAGGCCGACTTCAAGGCGACCGTAACCGAGGTCTGGCAACTGGCCGATTTCCTCGTCCGGGAACGCCGGGTTCAGCTGCACGCGATAGCGGTGAATGAAGGAATCTTCCGACGTGTAGTAGATGACGTCGCCGGTGGAGTTGACGTCCAGCCAGTCCGTGCCCTGTCGGCCAGTGAACGTCCAGAACACGTTGCGATCAGGCGTCGCGCTTTCGCTGCCGAGGTAGGTGCCGTCCGCCTGGCGGTTGTAGCGGTGCAGGCGCTTGCCCATCGACCACCGAGCGGGCACCTGTCCTTCAACGATGTCGCCGTTGGCATCCAGCCGCTGGTACGCATTGCCGTTTTCCGGGTTCGCCAGGTAGGTCAGCGGCAACTGTGCCGGCCAGTCAGGCATGCCGGCAATCGCGGGCGGCGCAGGGCCGAACTTCAGCGTGACGCCGTCGTTTTCGTAATGCATCCGCGGCCCGATCTGGGCCATGACTTTTTCGGCGTACCCACCGACTGGCGTGCCGGCCTCGGCGAGCTTCATCTTTGCGCCGGTCTCGTCCACGATGAACCCTGAACTGCCGGCGGACCACTCGCGCGGCAACCCGTCCACGCCCATCGGATACCACGAGCTGTCGTTGAACGAGTCGAAACCCATTCCGTTCCAGTACGTCTGGTCGCCCACCACCGGACGGTCGTCCTGATTGCCGAACGAATGGCCGACGTACATGTTCATGTTGGCGTCGAACGCCACCGATTCAGGATTCGAGTCGATCCCCCACCACGACCAGAAGTCCGGCCGTTCGATGCGGGTGGAGACGCGACGGCTGAGCGGCGAATACAACGTCCGGCCGGTCGCGCTCGGATGCCGGGTAATCACGTTGACCGCGGGCATGCCGTCACCGAAGTTGGCGGCAAACATTTCGCCGGTCTTCCAGTTGGTCGCGCAGCCGCTCGTTTCGTTGTACCACTCGAACGCTGCGTGATCCGGATCGTCGAGATCGGCCACGGCGACGAAACGCTTGAAGTTGCCGAAACGGTCCAGCACCTTGTACGTCTGATTGTTCAGGCCGAGAAACAGGTCGCCCTTCGCCCAGCGGCCGATATCCCACGTGAAGGACACGGTGTCACCAGTCGCGCCGAGCGTGACGTTGTGCACGCCAACACTGCCACCCGCATCGAGAGCAGACAGGTCCGCATCCGTCGGATCGATCGGACCGGCCCACGGTCCGGTGTGGCCGTTCGGCGGACCAACACTGGTCGGCACCGTGCTCACGTTCAACTGAATGTAGACAGGCGTGCCCGACGCGGTCAGCTGCGGCTGCGGAAGACCTTCCTTGTTCAGCGGCACATCGCCGGGCGCCGTGAGACCGAGCGCGTTCAGATCGGTGATGACCGTGTACGCCAAACCGCCGGGGATCTGATCAAACGTCAGCGCGCCCGCAACCGGACGCAGTTCAATGATCGCGCCTTCACTGTGACGAATCGTACCGTCGGGATTGTTGACGGCGTCGTTGAGGTGTTCTTCGACAAAGTAGATCGACCACTGTTTCTCATAGTGGTCCCACGTCGAAAGACGAATGCCAGCCGCGGGGGCACCAGTGCTGACCGCTTCAGTCGGCGCAAAAAACACACCGTGCGCTGTCGCAGTCAGAACGGCGAGTGCGATTGCGGTCGCCAGTTGCTTGAATGTCTTCTTCGTAGCCATATGGAAAATCTCTCAGCCGCGCACAAACTTGTTTGCAGACACGAGTCCCAAACCCAAATCGTAGGCAGAGAATACACCATCGTTGTCGTTCGTGTCATATCAAACGATCAAGCAACACGGATTTGTTATTCAGTTAAATATAACTAATTGAGTGATATGAAAACCCAAAGAGCCAAAAAACGAGCCCGGCAGCGGCGCCGGGCTCGTTTGAGAATAAACCTAGTGTTTTGAGTAACTTGCAGGCAGATTAGGCCGCGCGTCTGACGTCCTTTTCGACCTGCCCGTCCCGGATATGAATGGAGCGGTAGGCGTGGGCGGCGACTTCCGGCTCGTGGGTAACCAGCACAATCGTGTTTCCGGCCTGATGCAACCGCTCGAACAGGCTCATGATTTCGACGCCCGTCTTGGAGTCCAGATTCCCGGTGGGCTCGTCGGCCAGCAGAATCGAGGGATTGTTGACCAGGGCCCGGGCAATCGCCACGCGTTGCCGCTGACCACCTGACAACTGGTTGGGCCGGTGGGTTTTCCGGTCCCCCAGTTCGACCTTGTCGAGGGCCTGGGCGGCCCGTTCGCCCCGCACCTTCGCCGACACGCCCGCGTAAATCAGAGGCAACTCCACATTGTGGAGAGCGGTCGCGCGTGGCAGCAGGTTGAACGTCTGAAAGACGAACCCGATCTCTTCGTTCCGGATCCGGGCCAGTTCGTCATCATTCATCTCGCTGACCTGTTTCTCGTTCAGCAGGTAGCTGCCCTTGGACGGCGTATCCAGGCACCCGATCAAATTCATCAGGGTGGACTTGCCCGACCCACTGGGGCCCATGATCGCGACGTATTCGCCGCGCTCGATCTCAATCGACACGCCCTGAAGGGCATGGATGAGCTCCGTGCCCATTTGGTAGGTCTTCCACAGGTCTTTGGTCTGGATAAGTGCCATGACTTCACCTTATACGGTTTCGAACAGACGGGCGTTCGCTGGGGTTAGACGCCCCGATGCACGATTCAGATTGCCTTCTTCCCGATTCCCCGATTTCAGGATTCCTCGGCCTCGTACTCGTCCTTCAGACGACGGACGACGTTGGGGTCGGCGAGCGTGGTGGTATCCCCGAGCGCTTTTCCCTCGGCGATGTCGCGCAACAGACGGCGCATGATCTTGCCTGATCGGGTCTTGGGCAGGTCGGCGGCAAACAGGATCTGGTCGGGCCGGGCAATCGCGCCGATCTTCCGGACCACATGCTCCTTCAGCTCATCCATGAGCCCGGCACCCGCTTTGATGCCCTCCTTCACGGTCACAAACGCCGCGATGGACTGCCCCTTGATGTCGTGCGAACGGCCCACCACGGCGGCTTCCGCCACCGATGGGTGGTCCACCAATGCGCTTTCGACCTCCATCGTGCCGATGCGATGCCCCGCGACGTTCAACACGTCGTCCACACGACCGAGCAGCCAGTAGTCACCCTGAGCGTCGCGCCGCGCGCCGTCACCAGTGAAGTACACGCCGTCGTCCCACCGGCTGAAGTAGGTCTTCACGAATCGCTCGGGATCGCCGTAGATGCCGCGCAACATGCCGGGCCACGGTTTGGTGAGAGCGAGCAAGCCTCCGCCGTGTTCCACAGGCACGCCGGCGCCGGTGCGAATCTCGGCCGTGATTCCTGGAAACGGTTTTGTTGCGGATCCGGGCTTGAGCGGCGTGATACCGGGCAGCGGCGCAATCAGGATGTGCCCCGTCTCTGTCTGCCACCACGTATCAACCACCGGACACCGTGATCCGCCGATGTGTTCGTGGTACCACATCCAGGCTTCGGGATTGATCGGCTCACCGACCGAACCGAGCAGCCGCAGACTCGAGAGATCGCGGCGCGCGGGCCACTCGGTGCCCCACTTCATGAACGCGCGAATGGCGGTCGGCGCGGTGTAGAACACCGTGACGCCGTACCGCTCGACAATGTCCCAGAATCGATCCTTGTTCGGCCAGTCCGGCGCGCCTTCGTACATCACCACCGTCGCGCCGTTCTGGAGCGGACCGTAGACGACATAGGAATGGCCGGTGACCCAGCCGATATCGGCCGTGCACCAGTACACATCGGTGTCCTGCAGGTCGAACACCCAGCGCGTGGTCGCATACGTCCCGACGAGATACCCGCCTGTGGTGTGGACGATGCCTTTGGGCTTTCCTGTGGTGCCCGAGGTGTAGAGGATGTACAGCATGTCTTCGCTGTCCATCGGCTCGGGCGCACACTCAAGCGGCGCGTCCTGCATCAGGCGGTGATACCAGTGATCGCGGCCCTCCTTGATGTGCACCGGGAACGGTTCGCCGGCCTGGCGCTTCACGACGATCACGTTCTGGATCGACGGCGTGCCCTGCAGGGCTTCATCCGATGTCTGTTTCAGGGGAACGAGCTGACCGCGGCGGAAGCCGCCGTCCGCGGTGATCAACAGCGCGCACTGGGAGTCGTTGATGCGATCGCGCAGCGCTTCGGCGCTGAAGCCGCCAAAGACCACTGAATGCACGGCACCGATGCGCGCGCACGCGAGCATCGCGATGGCGAGTTCGGGGATGAGTGGAAGATAGATCGCGACGCGATCGCCCTTGCGGATGCCAAGGCCCTTGAGCACGTTCGCGAACTGGCAGACTTGCCGGTACAGATCGAAATACGTGAGCGTACGCCGGTCGCCGGGCTCGCCCTCCCAGATGATCGCGGCGGTATTACGACGCGCGGTGCGCACGTGGCGATCGAGGCAATTGACGCTGGCGTTGAGCTGGCCGCCGACAAACCACTTCGCGTGTGGCGGCTGCCAATCGAGCACCTGCGTCCAGGGACGCATCCACTCGAGCTCCCGGGCCCAGTCTTCCCAGAAGCCTTCGGGATCCTCAGCGGCGCGCTCGTACACGGCGGGGTTTGTCACCCGCGCGTGTGTCTTCCAGTCGTTGGTTGGTTCAAAGACGCGTGCTTCCGTCAGCAGCGCGTTGATTTCCGGGCGATCACCCGGCTGACTCACGCAGCCTCCGTCGGCCCCGGCTTCTTCCGGAAGAACGCAAGACCGAGCAAGCCACCCAGCAGACCGAACACGGCGAACAGCGGCACGGTGACGCCGACGCCAATGATGGCCGCCGCAGGACCTGTCGTGAAGGTCTCGATCATTTCAACCATCTCGGGCGGCACATCACCCATCTGGCTGAACATCTGGTCCATCATCTCCCGCTGGGCCTCGGTGTTGCTCAACAGCACGTTGATGAGCGCGGTAATCAACCCGCCGATCGCCCCGGCGATCAGCCCGCCAATCGCCGCCGTCGAGGTCTCCAGCGGCTTCGGATCGTTCTGCTGCAAAAGGTAGGTCGTGAGCAGACCGCCGCTCAGCACCCACAGGCAGCAGCAGTTGGCGATATTCAGCCCCGGCAACGACGACAACACGCCGATGAAGAGACCGCCGAGCAGTGCGGGTTGGTAACGTCCCATGATCAGTCGTAGTACTCGCGGCCGAGGTGCGTGATGAGTTCTTCACCGCGCATGTAGCGCAACGTGTTCTTCAGCTTCATCAACTGGATGAACAGGTCGTGCTCCGGGTAGACCTCGGGGGCATGCATCGGACTCTTGAAGTAGAACGAGAGCCACTCCTGGATGCCCGAGAAGCCGGCG
>CAZLJG010000211.1:0-5878 GCA_964559545.1 uncultured Solibacteraceae bacterium
AACTTGCGGTTCATCGCGCGGGCAATGGAGCGCGCCAGCGACGTCTTGCCGACGCCGGGAGGGCCCGCCAGAGTGAGGATCGTCGCTTTCGGCTTCTTGACGAGCACTCGCACGGCCAGGAACTCGATGATGCGTTCCTTGATCTTCTCGAGGCCGAAGTGATCCTCGTTGAGGATCTTCTCGGCGGCCTTGAGGTCCTTCGAGTCCTTGGTCTTCTTGTGCCAAGGCATCGCGATCAGCCAGTCGAGGTAGTTGCGCGAGACCGTGGCTTCGGCCGACATCGGCGGCATCGCTTCAAGCCGCTTCAGTTCGTCGATGGCCTTCTTCTCGATCTCCTTGGGCATCTTCGCCTGCGCGATCTTCTTCTTCAGATCGTCGCCGTCGTTGCCCTTGTCGTCCTTGCGGCCCAGCTCGCGCTGGATCGCCTTCATCTTCTCGTTGAGGTAGTACTCCTTCTGCGCCTTCTCCATCTGCTTCTTCACGCGAGACTGGATGCGGCGATCGACCTGGAGTTTGTCCACCTCGGCTTCGAGCACGGCCACGATGCGGCCCAGGCGCTCAAGCGGCGCAACAATTTCGAGCAGGTTCTGCTTCTCTTCGACGCCGACCTGCAGATGCGCGGCGATGGTGTCGGCCAGCCGCGACGGGTCGTCCACCCGCACGGCGGCAATCATGGCGTCGTACTGCAGCGTGTTCGACAGCTTCACGTACTGTTCGAACAACGTCACCACGCGACTCATCACGCCTTCGGCGTCGGTCTGGGCTTCCGCCTTGCGCGGAATGACCTTGATCGTGACGCGGTAGAAGCCCTTGTCTTCCTTCCACTCGACCGCGCGGGCGCGCTCCACACCCTCGACCAGCACCTTGATGTTGCCATCCGGCAACTTCAGGCTCTGGACGATGTTGGCGACACAGCCCATCGTGTAAATGTCCGCCGGCTGCGGGTCATCAATCGACGCGTCGTGCTGCGCCGCGAGGAAGATCTTCTTGTCGGTCGCCAGCGCATGCTCAAGGGCGCGCGTGGACGACGGCCGTCCAATCACGAACGGCATCATCATGTGTGGGAAAACGACGACGTCCCGCAGAGGGACGATAGGCAGGGTCTCGTACTGATCCATGCGTCAGCCAGCTTTCTCCATGACCGTAATGGGCTTCTCTTTGGACTCTACCACCTCGCGTGTAATCACGCATTCGCGGATCTTCTTCTGACCCGGCAGCGTATACATGAGGTCCAGCATGATGTCCTCGATGATCATGCGGAGGCCGCGTGCACCGATCTTCCGCTGCAGCGCGAGTTCCGCAATCGCTTCCAGGGCATCGTCCGTGAAGCGCAACTTGACGTTTTCGTAATCGAACAGACGCTGATACTGACGCGTGATGGCGTTCTTCGGCTCGGTCAGGATCTGGATGAGCGCCGGCTTGTCGAGTTCGTGCAGCGTGCCGACCACCGGCAGACGGCCGACAAATTCCGGAATCAGTCCGTAGCGGATCAGATCCTGCGGCTCGACCTGTTCGACCAGGGTCGCGCCTTCCTTCACGTTGGCTTTGACGTCGGCTTTGAAGCCGAGCGTCTTGCGGCCGAGCCGGCGCGCGATCTGTTTGTCGAGACCGACAAACGCGCCACCCACAATGAAGAGGATGTTGCTGGTGTCGATCTGGAAGAACTCCTGGTGCGGATGCTTCCGGCCACCCTGCGGCGGCACGTTCGCGACGGTGCCTTCCAGAATCTTGAGCAGCGCCTGCTGCACGCCCTCGCCCGACACGTCGCGCGTGATCGAGGGGTTTTCGTCCTTGCGGCAGATCTTGTCGACTTCGTCGACGTAGATGATGCCCTGCTGCGCCTTCTCGATGTCGCCCCCGGCCGCCTGGAGCAGCTTGAGGATGATGTTCTCGACGTCCTCGCCGACGTATCCCGCTTCCGTCAGCGTGGTGGCGTCCACGATGGTGAACGGCACCGAGAGCAGGCGGGCGAGTGTCTGAGCGAGCAGGGTCTTGCCCGTGCCCGTGGGGCCGATCAGCAGGATGTTGGACTTGGTGAGTTCGACTTCGTTGCGGCCCTTCGACGCCTTGGCGATTTCGAGCCGCTTGTAGTGGTTGTAGACGGCGACCGCGAGCTTCTTCTTCGTCTGGTCCTGGCCGATAACGTATTCGTCGAGGAACTTCTTGATCTCGATCGGGGTCGGCAGCGTCGTCCGGACGCCCGTCTTGTCGAACTTGTTGTCGTCCGCAATGATGTCGTTGCACACCTCGACGCATTCGTCGCAGATGAAGACCGTCGGGCCCGCAATCAGTTTGCGGACGTCATTCTGGTCCTTGTTGCAGAACGAACAGCGGAGGACGTCGGTCTCGCCGGCTTTTTTGGTCATGAAACCCTTCTACACCCTGCGGTCGAGGACATCATCGATAATACCGTAGTCCTTCGCCTGACTTGCGCCCAGGATGTAGTCTCTATCGGTATCGTCCTGAATCTTCGTCAGCGTCTGCCCGGTGTGGTGCGCCAGGATTTCATTCAATCGCTCACGCATGCGCAGAATTTCCCTGGCGTGGATGTCGATGTCACTGGCCTGACCGGCCAACCCGGACATGTGCGGCTGGTGAATCAGGATGCGCGAGTTCGGCAGCGAAAACCGCTTGCCCTTGGCACCCGCCGCCAGGAGCACGGCCGCCATCGACGCCGCCTGCCCGATGCAGTACGTCTGCACCGCCGGCTTGATGAACTGCATCGTGTCGTAGATGGCGAGTCCCGCCGTGATCGAGCCCCCGGGGCTGTTCACATAGAGGAGGATGTCGCGATCCGGATCCTCCGCTTCGAGGAACAACATCTGCGCGATCACCAGGTTCGCGATCGAGTCGTCGATCGCCGTCCCGAGGAAGATGATGTTGTCCTTCAGCAGGCGCGAGAAGATGTCGTAGGCGCGTTCACCGCGGTTCGTCTGTTCGACGACCATCGGCACAAGTTGGGCGTTGGGCGTTGGCATCGGTAATCCGGAATCTGAAATCGGCACTCGGTTACGCATTGACGATGTTGGCCTTCTCAAGCAGCCACTTCACCGTCTTTTCACGGCGGATGCCTGAGCGGATGCGGCTGACGCCGCCTTCCTTCTCGAGACGCGCGCGCACGGCGGCCGACGTCCGGCCCGACCGTTCCGCGAACTGATCGATTTCCTTCGCGACGTCGTCCTCGCTCGCGTCGAGTTGCTCGCGGCGCGCGATTTCGTCGAGCACCAGCGTGCTCTTGACGGTTTCCGTCGACGGTTCCTGCTGCCGCTCCCGGAATTCCTTCCAGTCGATGCCGGCCTGCATCGGGTCCATGCCCTGATCCATCAGGCGTCGCACAAACTCCTCGAGGCGCCGATCAATTTCGCGATCCACCAGCGCCGTCGGCACGGGCGCCTTCATCCGCGCCGCGAGGTTCTGGAGCAGGTCGTGACGCACCTTGTGGTCCGCCTCGTGTTCGGCTTCGTGCTGCAGGTCGTGTTTGATGCGGTCCTTCAGCGCGTCCAGCGTCTCGACGTCGCTCACCGTCTTCGCGAACTCGTCGTTGAGTTCCGGCAGTTCCTTCCGGCGCACGCCCTTGATCGTCGCGTGATACGCCACCGTCGTCCCCGCGAGCTCTTTCGGCTCGTACTCGGCCGGGTAGGTCACCGAGAAGTCGCGCTCCTGGTTTGCCGTCACACCAGTCAGATGCTCGTCGAAGCCCGGAGGATTCGCGGGGTTCCCCAATTCGATCGACACGTTCTGCATCGGGGTCTCGTCGGCGGCCGGTGCCGGCGCGTCCGTCAGCACAATCTGCGGCCGGCGGATCAGATCCATGAGCACCGCGTCGCCAGCGGCGGCGGGGCGGTCTTCCACCGGATGCCACTTCACCGCGCGTTCGCGCAGACGCTCCAACAGGGCGTCAACGGCCCCGACTTCCAGGACAGCCGGAGGCTTGCTCAGCGAAATGCCCGTGTAGTCGCCCGGGTCGATGGGCGGCACGGTTTCGAATTCGGCCAGGAATTTCATCGGCTGGCCCTCTTCGAGGACCACGTCCTTGATGTCCGGCGTGGAAACCGGCTCCAGACCCCGCTCGCGGAGGGCCTCGTCCACGAGCCGTGGAATCAGGTCGTTCGCGACGTCATAGAGGATCTGGTCCTTGTAGCGCTGCTTGATGACGGTCGTCGGCACTTTGCCCTGGCGGAAGCCCGGAACCTTGGCCTTTCGCCCGTAGTCCTGGGCGACGCGCTGGATTTCAGTGGATACGGTGTCGGAGGGCACCTCAAAGGTCAGGTGCTTCTGGGTCTCGGAGACCTCGGTCAGTTCAGTCTTCATCTGGATCGATTCTATCGGGGATTTGGTGGGAGCGGAGGGACTTGAACCCACACGGATGTGATCCACAGGCTTCTAAGACCTGCGCGTCTGCCAGTTTCGCCACGCTCCCAACGGACTTCACCACTATAACGGGCCCAATGGGTCCAGGGTCCAGGGTCCAGGGTTCGGGTCCTCGGGGTCCTCGGGTTCTCGGGTCCTGCGGAACTTCCGGAAGTAACTGGGCGTAATGTAACGTGACATTATGTCCAATAAGTCTCTGCCGCCCATTACGCATCTGCAGTTCCTCGTATTGGACGCGTTGCTCACGGATGAACAGGCCGGCAGGGATCTGCGCGACTTGTTGGCAGGTTTTGGCGTGAAGAACTCTGCGCCGGCGTTTTATCAAATGATGGCGCGTCTTGAGGCGTCGGCCCTGGTCGAGGGGTGGTACGACCAGAAGCTGGTGGACGGCCAGAACGTGAAGGAGCGGCGGTACAAGCTGACGCGCCAGGGCGAGCGCGCGCTCGAGACGACCCGCGCGTTTTACGTCTCGCGGTCGGCCACGCTCCGCACCGCGCGCCGGGGCTCTCATGCGTGATCGCTGGATCGAGCGCGCGCGGAACTGGGTGCCGCCCGCCGTACGGGATTCCGTCTTTGATCCCACGGTCTCCGACCTCGAACTCGCGTGGGTGACGCGCCGCGCACGCGCTCCCCGGTGGCGCCATTCAACACTCCACCTGATCTTCATCGCGCAAGTCTTCCTGGCCGCCTGGCAGTGCCGGCGGCTCGCGCATCTCCCCCTGGTACCGCTGTCACGGAGCGCTTTCGTGGATGCGACATTTCGACTGTGGACCCACGCGGCCAGACGCCTGCTGCGTCAGCCCCGCTTCACCGCCGCGGTGGTGCTCACACTCGCGCTCGGTCTGGGCGCCAACCTGACGGTCTTCACGTTCGTGGACGCGTTTGTCATCTCGACCCTGCCTGTGCCATCACCACACGAACTGGTGCGCGTTGGTGAGCCGCGCGACGGCGCCGCCGACATCACGTCGTATCCCACGTACCGCGACACGCGCGATGCGGTGGCCGGCGAACTGGATCTCGCAGCGCATGTGCAGACGCCAGCCCAGTTTGGAGACGGAGACGGCGCGCACATGGGCACCGTCGAGTTGGTCTCCGGCAACTACTTCCGCGTGTTGCAGCTAGTTCCCCAGCATGGACGACTGCTGGATGCGAGTGACGACCGCGCTGAACTGGCACATCCCGTGGTCGTCGTGAGTGATCGATACTGGCGCAATCGCCTCGCGGCGTCCCCCTCTGCCGTCGGCCGGACGATCAGAATCAACAACGCGACCTTCGAGGTCGTCGGCATTGCTCCCGCAGGCTTCAGCGGCACATTCGCGGCACACCAGGTGGATGTGTGGGCGCCGGTCATGATGCAGCAGCAGGTGCGGCCGCGCGGACTCACGCTGGATCGCCGCGGCTGGGGGTGGCTCCGGATGATCGGCCGCACCCGTCCTGACACGACCTTGGATGAGGCGACGATGGCGATCCAGCGCGCGGTCGCAGGCCTGAATGAGCGCTTTCCGCC
>CAZLJG010000212.1:0-5865 GCA_964559545.1 uncultured Solibacteraceae bacterium
CTCACGGCAGAATCAGCGACTCCATCGTATTGCCCTTCAGCTTCGGAGCCGCCGCGCTCGTGCTTGCGGCCGTCGCGCTCGCGGCGACACTCGCTCCGGCACGCCGGGCCGCACGCGTTGATCCGATACACGCGCTCAGGGACGAATAGGGGTCCAGGGGTCCGGCAGCAGGTATTCTTAGTGCATGGACCAAATCACGGCGCTGTTGGCGGAGAGCGCGCAATGGGGCTGGCTCGTAACCAGTGGCCTCCGAATCCTCCTGATTCTGACGCTCGCGTGGGTGGCACTGCGCGCCGTGCGAGTCGGGTTGGACCGGTTCGAGGACCGCATTCTGGCCAATGCGGGGCCGGGGGAACTTGAAAGCGCGAAGCGCACCAAGACGCTGAGCGACATGCTCCAGAACGTCCTCAGCGTGGCGATCATGGCCATCACCGCCTTGACGGTGCTGCAGGAGCTGCGCGTCAACATCATGCCGATCCTCACCGGCGCGGGCATTCTTGGCCTGGCGATCGGCTTCGGCGCCCAGACGCTCGTGAAGGACGTCATCAGCGGATTCTTCCTGATCCTGGAGAATCAAGTGCGCGTCGGGGACGTCGCCCAGATCAACGGCACTGGCGGCCTCGTGGAGGCCATCAACCTGCGGACCATCGTGCTGCGCGATCAGAGCGGTGCGGTGCACATCTTCCCGTGCGGGAGCGTCACCACCATGACCAACCTGAGCATGGACTTTGCCTACGCGCTCCTCGACATTGACGTGGCGTACAAACACGACACCGATGAGGTCGTCGCCGTACTTGAGCAGACGGCCGCCGCCATGCGCGAGACGCCGGAGTTCGGGCCCCTGACACTTGAGCCCCTCGAAGTGATTGGCGTGGAACGCTTCGGCGAATCCTCAGTGACCATCCGCGTCCGTATCAAGACGCTGCCGCTGAAACAGTGGACGATCGCGCGCGAGTACCGTCGGCGGCTGAAGAAGTCGTTTGAGGCGGCGGGCATCGAGATCCCGTTCCCGCAACGGGACATCACGGTGCGACATCTCTACGACGAGAAGTCAGTAAACTGACTTGGGCATCGCGGGAGGTGGCGGTGCCGACGGCACGTCCGCGCCCCTCAGCTGTTGCACGATCTTCACGCCGGCACTCGCACCGACGCGACTCGCCCCTGCGGCCACCATGGCTTTCAGGCCTTCGAGGTCGCGCACCCCACCGGCAGCTTTGACGCCCATATCCGCGCCCACGACGCGGCGCATCAGGGCCACATCGGCCACCGTCGCGCCCCCTGGACCGAACCCTGTGGACGTCTTCACAAAATCCGCCCCGGCCGCTTTAGCCAACGTACACGCCGTCACCTTCTCATCGTCGGTCAGGTACGCGGCTTCGATGATCACCTTGCTGATCACGCCGGCCTCGCGGCAGGGCTGGGCGACCGCTTCGATGTCGCGTTCGACCAGCCGGACGTCGCCGGACTTCAAGGCGCCGACATTGATCACCATGTCCACTTCGCGCGCGCCATCGAAGATGACCCGGCGCGTTTCGTAGTTCTTCACGTCAGGCGTGGTCGCGCCGAGCGGAAAACCCACCACGGTGCACACACCCACGTTCGTATGCCGGAGCTGCGATGCACAATACGCCACCCAGGTCGGATTGACGCAGACGGTGGCGAACTTGAATTCGGCCGCCTCGCGACACAACTTCTCAAGCTCCTGCCGCGTGGCATCAGGCTTCAGCAGTGTGTGATCGATCAATCCGGAGACGCCATCCGGAGCGCCTCCAGTGGCATGCATACCGAGACGGACGGCACCCGCATCCAACACCCCCTGCAACCGGGTCGGACAGCAGTCTTCGTTGACCGAGTGGCAGCCACACTGGGTCGCCGGACGCCGCGTCGCGGCCAGCACCTCTTCGGTGATGATGGCAATGAGTCGCGAGAGGTCTACCGCCTGTGTGTCCATCTCAGAACCTCTCTTCCAACCGGCGGACCTTCAGCAAACGACGCAGATACCGGGCTTCCTTCATCGGCGTCGTCACCCAGGTATCAACAATCGCCAGGGCCGTTGCCGTGTCAATCAACGTGGATCCGAGGGCGAGCACGTTGGCGCCGTTGTGCTCCCGCGCGTACCGAGCCAGGGTCACGTTGAGACACATCGCCGCGCGAATCCCCCGCACCTTGTTGGCGGCGATCGTGGACCCGAGGCCGGCCCCATCGATCACGATGCCCGCATCCGCTTCCGCACGCGCCACGGACCTCGCCACTGTGCCGGCGATGTCCGGATAGTCCACGGCCTCTGTGGTGTGTGTGCCGATGTCCTCGACGGCGATCGCCTGCTGCCGCAGGTGCGCCACAATCGCCGCCTTCATGGCCAGGCCCGTGTGATCGGAGCCAATCGTTACGCGTCTGATGGGACTCACCGGCGCCAGGTCCGACGGCAGCGCCGGGTCGGCACTGCCGGATGGCACGACGGTGACTCTGCGCGCCCGCAGCGTGTCTGCGGCAAGCGGCGTCACGTGGCCCTTCGGCTCAAGCTCCACCGTCGTGCCCGGCTCAATCTGCCGGGCGTCACTCTCGGTGATGATGCTGAACCGCCGGACCGCCATGCCTACGCCACCCCTTCAACCACACCGATGTACGGGAGATTCCGGAACCGCTCGTCGTAGTCGAGACCGTAGCCGACGACAAACTTGTCCTCAATGGTAAAGCCCACGTAGTCCACCGGCACATCAACTTTGCGTCGCGAGGGCTTGCTCAACAGGCACGCGGTTTTCAGATGGCTCGGCCGCCGGGTCTGAAAGACCTCCTGCAGGTGCGCGAGTGTCAACCCGGTGTCCACAATGTCCTCGACGATGACAACGTAGCGGTCGTCGATGGCATGACCGAGGTCCTTGATCATCTGCACCTGGCCGGTGGTCGTGGTCCCTGCATAACTGCGCACCACGATGAAGTCGCAGGTGACGTCGCCGCCCACTTCCCGAATCAGGTCGGCCAGAAACATGAACGCGCCTTTCAGCACGCACACCAGATGCACAGGCGTCCCGGGTCCGGCATCCTTCCGAATCTGGGCGCCAAGCGCCGCAATGCGGACGGCGAGATCGCGCTGACTGATAAACTCTGTGATCGTCACTGCCCACTCCTGACTGCCGCCGCGACCTTCGCGGCCACCGCCCGTGCATCCCGCAATACCACATCGCGATCGAGCGTCAGCACCCGTCCCTGCCGCATCAGCACCTGCCCGTGCACGATGGTGGTGCGCACGTCGGTGCCGCGCGTCGCATAGACCAGATGCGACAACGCATCAAAGATGGGCGTCTGCCGCGCGGAGTCCATCGAGACCGTGATCACATCCGCCAACTTCCCCACTTCGAGGGACCCTGTGCGGTCCCCCATGCCAAGCGCCTCAGCGCCGCGGCGCGTCGCCAGTTCGAGCGCCTGCCGAGCCGGCATGGCGCGCGGATCGCCCGACGCGTGTTTGTGCAGGAACGCCGCCACGCGCATGGCCTCGAACATGTCGAGGTCATTGTTGCTGGCCGCGCCATCCGTGCCCAGCCCCGCCAACGCGCCGTGCGTCAGCCACGCCGGCACCGGCGCCGTCCCGCTGGCGAGCTTCATGTTGCTCTCGGGGTTGTGTGACAGGCCCACCCGGCGCTCCGCCAGCATCCTCATATCGGCATCGTCCACCCACACCGCGTGTGCCGCCAACGAACGGCCGTTCCACACGCCGAGTCCATCCAGGAACATCGCCGGCGACTGTTTGTACTGCCCGGCAATGATCCCGACCTCATCCTTCGTTTCCGCGAGGTGAATCAGCAGCGGCGCGTTGTACGTGTTCGCGAGCGCGCGGGCCGCCTTGAGCGTCTCCGGCGTCAGCGTGTATGGCGCGTGCGGCGCCACAGCCGGCGTGATGAGCGGGTGATTCGCGAACTCCTTGAGAAAGGTCTCCGTTCGGGCAAGGCCAATCTCCGGCGTCTCTGCGTCCGCGACCGGAAAGCGGATGACCGTCTGCCCCAGAACGCCACGCAGGCCGGCGGCGGCGGTCGCCCGCGCGATTTCCTCCTCGAAGTAATACATGTCCGCAAACGTCGTCGTCCCCGACTCGATCATCTCGAGGGCGGCAAGCCGGGTGCCGATACGGACAAACTCCGGCGAGACCGTGGCCTTCTCCGCCGGGAAGATGTACTGGTTGAGCCAGTCCATCAACGCGAGGTCGTCGGCGAGCCCGCGAAACAGCACCATCGGCGCATGGCCGTGGGTGTTGATGAGCCCCGGCATGATGACCTGGCCGCGCGCGTCGATCACTTCAGCGCCGGCGTACTGGCGGGCAATGTCGTCCGCGGTGCCGACAGCGACAATCTCGGAGCCGTTGATCGCCACCGCGCCGTTCTCGATCACCGTCGCCTGGGCGTCCATCGTGACGACCGTTCCGCCGGAAATCACCAGTGTCACCGGCGTGCCGGGCCGTGCCGACTGCCACATCAATCCTGCGACGACCACCGCCAGCGCCGCTGCCAATCCTGCCCCACGAATCATCCCGAGATTCTAACTCGCGAACCCCCGATGTATAGTTCCGGTCGATGGCTCTCCACCTCGTGACTCACCCTGTGGCGCAGGACGCGTTGGCGTCCCTGCGTGACGCCGGCACACGCACCGGACTCTTCCGCCGCCTGGCGCATCGCGTCGGGGTGCTGGTGGCCACGGAAGCCACTCGCAATCTCCCCACGCGGGCCGTGCCCGTGGAAACTCCGATGGAGACCACAACCGGGCAGCAGATCGACGCCGACGTCGTGGTCGTGGCGGTCCTGCGGGCGGGACTGAGTCTGGTCGAATCGGTCCTCGAACTCGTGCCGCACGCCCGGGTCGGTCATGTCGGTCTCAAACGCGACGAGGCAACCGCCGTCGCGCATAAGTATTCCAGTCACCTGCCACCGTCACTGGCGAACAGCGTGGTGCTGCTGGTTGATCCCATGCTCGCCACCGGCGGCAGCGCCATCATGGCCGTGGATGTGCTGAAGGAAGCGGGTGCCCGCCACATCCGCCTGCTGTGTGTGGTCGCCGCCCCCGAAGGCGTCGCCGCCCTCGAGGCCGCGCACCCTGATGTGGATGTCTATACACCCGCACTCGACCGCGAACTCAACGCGAAGAAATACATCCTGCCCGGCCTGGGCGACTTCGGGGATCGACTCTACGGCACGACGTAGAAGGGACTAGAATGGCCGAGGAGGGCGAATATGCCCACGGCCGTGACGTCCGATGCGGTGCTCACCGCACGCCTTGATTCCCTGCACAGACTTGTTGGCAACACGCCGATGTTGGCGGTTGATTTCCTGTATCGCGGGCACCCGCGTGTGCTGTACGCCAAGCAGGAATCGTTGAATCTGACTGGCAGCATCAAAGATCGCATGGCGCTGTTTGTCCTTGAGCGCGCGTATCAGTCCGGCGCCATCCAGCCGGGTGACCGCATTGCCGAAGCGACGAGCGGCAACACCGGAATCTCGTTTGCCGCGCTGGGCCGGGCCCTTGGGCATCCGGTGACGATCTTCATGCCCGACTGGATGAGCAGCGAACGCATTTCGCTCATCGCCAGTTTTGGCGCCGACATCGTGCTGGTGAGCAAGGCGCAGGGTGGCTTTCTCGGCAGCATCGAGATGGCGGAGACGCTCGCGCGCACGCAGCCATCGGTCTTCCTCCCCCGCCAGTTCTCGAATGCGGCCAACGTCGAGGCGCATCGCCGCACCACCGGTCCGGAGATTGCGCTGCAGCTCGCCAAGGCCGGGCTCAAAGCGGATGCCTTTGTGGCCGGTGTCGGTACGGGCGGCACGGTGATGGGCGTCGGCGAATACATGCGGACACAACACCCCGCTGTGCGGATACACC
>CAZLJG010000213.1:0-5865 GCA_964559545.1 uncultured Solibacteraceae bacterium
CGCGCCCTTCCCGGTTCGCGGGTGTCGCCCTGGCGGCGTCACCCGCGGTCTGCTGAGGTGTGTCACCCACAGCCGAGCAGCCGCCGCACCTCAGCAGCGGTAGCCAGCATCGCCGGGGCGGCCTCGGCTGACAGGCGCTTGCCCGACTGCGCGCGCACCTGATTCATGTACGCCGCGATCTGGTTGCACGCGGCTGTCGTGTTGCCCGCCTGCAAACGCGCACGGGCGTTCTGCAGCAGATTCGAGGCTTGGCCGAAGCCGGCCCCGGCAGCCTGTTCGATGAGGGTGTCGATGGTCGGGGGTGGCACATCCTCGGCGAATGTCAGCGCGATCTCGAATGTCTCGCCGCATTCGGTGTTCAGATCCACCTGGGCCGGGGTCACCGTGAAGCCCTCCGGCGCTGTGAAGCTCAGCCGGAACTGTCCCTCCGGCGCCTCCTGGTTTGTGCCGATCGGGAAGGGGAAGTTGCCGAACACTTCGCCGGTCGTCGGGTCGCTGATCGTGGTGTCGACAGTCGCGAAGATGGCACTGCCGGGTGCCAGTACCACGCGTACGATGGCGCACTCACCACCGCCGCCACCGCCTGGATCGCCACCGCCTCCGCCGGGCACGACCTGCAGCGCGACCGATGCGCTCGTGGTGCCGCGGCAGTCGGGATTCTCGCCGGCATGTGGCTGCCAGCAGCGGTTGCCGAAGGTCGCCGTGATGGTCGCGTCACCGGGCGCGAGGGCCTGCACGCTTCCGAAGGGACTGACCGACACGACCGAAGGGTTGCTGCTGCTCCATGTGACACCGACAACAGCCACCTCGCCTGTCACGCCGCCAAACGAAAAGGTTCCGTCAAACTGTGTCCCGGTCCATGTCGCCGACACCGAGCCGATCGGACCGCCACTGACACACTGCAGTGATGCCGTGACGGTCGCGCCGTCGGTTACGGGTAGGGGCCCGAGTGTGCCGGTCATGCGGATCGTGTTGGGAGTGCCTGGTGACCACGTCACGTCCACCGCGCCGGACGACAGGACGCCAAACGCTTGTGAGTTGAAGGAGGTTGCACCGGTTCCGCAGCTGCCGACCGGCAGCGCGGGGGTGAAGGAGATATTCCAGATCGACTGTCCGATCATGCGCGTCTGCACGGGATCGGTCGCCAACGTGGCTTGCGTCATGAGGCCCTGGCTCTGTCCCACCGTCATCGTGGTGGAACCCGCCGAGATGGAAATGAACTGGATGGGGGTGTCCATCCCAACCACGGTGCCTTGCCCGTAGGCCGGCATCGCCGTCGTCACGACCGTCGCGACGGATGCGACGAGCCACGAAACGACTCCGGTTACACGCCTGCTTGCACACTGTCCGAACATGAGACGCTCCTTCGCAATGGGAAATGGCGAACGAGCGGGACAGTAGCGGTCCATGGCTGCGCCGGCAACCGGCACCTGCGGACATTTGCACGCATTGCCGGGTGGTGACCGCTATTGCACGCGTGCGCAGGTCACCTGGGCCTGGAAGAAGTAGCCGCCGTAGAACGTCTGCGGCAAGTACTGAACCTGAACCGTGGCCGAGGTGGCAGCCGTGGTGCTCTGCGAGACGGTGACCGGAGTCGCATACCTGATGCCATTTGAGACAGTCATCGTCGCGAAGCTGATGCCAGACACGTAGTGCTGCGTCTCAATGATGGCCGGCACGGTGAATCCCGATCCCGTGGCCACGTAGCCGGCGGGGCAACTGACCGTGGCGTAGCTCGTGCCACTGAAGAGAGGGCTGGAGACCGTCCGGGTGATGGTCTGCAGCGAACCGCCACCCGTTTGCGTGCAGACGATGAACCCGTTGGACGCGATGTCCTGCACGGCCGCTCCCGTGGCACAGTTCCCGTTCGCCAGGTTGGCCTGGAATTGCACGAGGCCGGCCGTCTGCTGCTGCAGGACGGTGATCTGGGAGGTGTGGGCGTTGATGATGGCTTGAAGGCCGGCGGCGTGCGCCTGGAGTGCCACGATGTCCCCACTGTTGCTGGCGATCAGACCCTCGGCAGCGGTGAGCTGCGTGCGAAGCGCCTCGACCGCGGCGGTCAGAGCCCCGATCGCGGCCTCATTGGCTGCAATACGCGTTGCCAGCGACGCGGTGGTTTCCGCCCCGGCGGTGACTTGGGCCTGCAGGCTGAGGAGTGTCTCGTTGATCGCGGAGATCTGGACCTGCAGCCGGTTCTCCACTTCGCCAATTTGCGCCTGCAGCGCCAGGATCTGCTGGCGCATCGCCTGCACCTGCTGTTCGAGCGCCGACAACTGCGTCTGCAGCTGCTGGAATGGCGTGCCGCCCTGCTGGTCGACTGCCGTCACCGCACTTCTGCCCTGCGCGAGGGCCGGCGACGACACGGCGGCCATCACCACCAGGAGTCCCACTGCAATCACTTTTGAGTCCATCATCCGTCTCCCGGGGAGCGGGAGGCGTGAATCTACAGCCGGTCTTCAGACCTCGTCAACGACGTCAACTGTGACTACGACGACGATCTTGTCACTCGATGCCTGACCGGCACCTTCTGAGTCGCGTGTGACGAACTCAGTCGCGCTGCAACGCGCATGAGTCATATGAAACGACAGTTTTGACGCTGCAAAAAAGACTGCAGATCACACCGGCGCGAGTGAGACGAACGTGCTGTACAGCCCCGAGCCGCCGCCCCAGTCGGTGGGGGCCTCCGCCGTGAGGACATTCACGGAGTGTCGCGCCCCAGCTCCATCCACGAGGCCTCCATACGGCATGAACGCCACGCCGGGTTGTACCCGGTCACTCACGCGACAGATCGCGTCGAGCGCGCCCTGCTCGCTCCGCACGCGCACCAGCGAACCGTCACTCACCCCATGCGCCCTCGCATCGTCGGCATGGACATCGATGGTGAGTGTGCCCGTGCGCCGCTGGTGACGATCGATGTGGGAATAGCCGGAGTTGAGGAAGTGCAATGTCTTGCCGGTGATGAGCTGCAGGCCGGGGGCCGTGGAGATGTCGCCGGTCGCAGGCAACGGATCGTGTCCGGCGGCTGCCAGCGCATCGGAGTACAACTCCGCTTTGCCCGACGGTGTGGGGAAGCCCCCCTCGGCGAACGGTCGCCAATCGTCCGGCCGGTTCAGCCGCACATGGCCTTCGTCCCAGAGCCGTTCGTAGGTGATGCCGTCGAGCCAGGGATGACCGCTGGCGAGTGCCGCGCGGAGCATCGATTCGTCGCTCTCGAACAGCCACGGTTCCGTGCGCCCCAGCGCCGCTGCCAGGCGGCGGAACAACTCAGTGTTCGACACCGATTCTCCCTGCGGTGCGATCGCCGGACGGTTCAGCGCGAGATACAGATGGCCCCAGGCGGGGGAGAGGTCGAGATGTTCGATCTGACTTGTGGCCGGCAACACGTAGTCGGCATACCGCGCCGTATCCGTGATGAACAGGTCGTGCACCACGGTAAAGAGGTCGGTGCGCGCCAGGCCGCGCAGCACCTGCGACTGATTGGGCATGGACACGGCCGGGTTCGCGCCGTACACAAGCAATGCACGCACCGGTGGCGCCAGATTCGGATCGCAGAGATCGCGCCCGATGTCGCGCATGTTCAACGTGCGCACCCCGGGTGTGTCGTGCTGCGGCATTTCCACGGCCGCCATGTCGAGTGTCGCGAAGTGGAGCGCATGGGTCGAGCGCGCCAGACCGCCTCCGCGATGCCGCCACGCGCCTGACAACACCGGCAGGCACGCGATGGTGCGGAACTGCATCGCGCCGTTGCGATGGTGTTCAAGGCCGATGAGTGGGCGCAGCAGCGACGGCTGTGTGGTGGCGTAGGCCCGCGCGAAACGTTCGATGTCCTCGGCGGAAATGCCGGTGAGGGACGCGACGACTGACGGGGGATACTGACTCACCCGTTCCACGAGCGCGTCGTATCCCGTGGCATACCGCGTCACGTAGTCGTGATCCACCAGACCGTCGCGCACCATCACGTGCATCACGCCTAGGGCGAACGCGGCGTCGGTGCCTGGCCGGATGGGCAGATGCCAATCCGCTTCCTCCGCCGTCCGCGTCTTCACCGGATCGATCACCACCACCGTGGCGCCGCGGCGACGCGCCTCTCGCACATACGGCCAGAAGTGAAGGTTCGTGACGATCGTGTTTGTGCCCCACAACACGATGAAGCGGCTGTGGACGATGTCTTCCGGATCGATCCCGGATCCGACGCCGATGGTCGACTTCAGCCCCGCGGATGCGACGTGACCGCAGATGCTGCGGTCCAGGCGCGATGCCCCGATGCGGCCGAAGAGCCGCAGGTCGAGCGACTGCATCTGAATGAGGCCCTGCACACCGGCAGAACTGTGCGGAAGGATGGCCTCGGCGCCGAACTCGGCGATGATCGCCTGCCAGCGCTGTGCGATGTCGGCGAGCGCCTCGTCCCAACTCACGCGCTCATAGCGACCCTCGCCTTTGGCGCCCACGCGGCGCAACGGGTGGAGCACCCGCTCGGGGTGGTACACACGTTCAAGGTAATGGTTGACCTTCGCGCAGAGGGTGCCGCGTGTAAACGGATGCGTCGGGTCGCCGGCGAGCCCGACCGCACGCCCGTCCTGCACGTCCACAACCCACGCGCAGGTATCGGGACAGTCATGGCCACACGCGCCTCGAATCATCCCGTCACGGTGCCACGCATTCGGGGGCCGGTGCAAGTGGCGTGGACAATCATGGCAGCGGTCCTGATACTCGTATTGAACGCGTGGATCTGCTCTGGATCAGCTGAAGTGGATCGCGCGGTATCCTGACAGGACATGTCGCCCGGGTATTCAGGAACGCCGCTCGTCAAGAAACTTGGCATCAAGGAGGACGTGGTGGTCCTGCTGTTGGAGGCGCCGGGCGACTATCGCACGTGGCTCGGCAGCCTTCCGGCCGGCGTGCGATTTGTGCACGCCCTCGATGCGTCGGTGGACATCGTCCACGTGTTCGCCGTGAGACGGTCGAAGTTGACGCTGCACCTGCAGCGCCTGCGAAAGTCCATTCGGTCGGACGCGGCCGTGTGGGTGTCGTGGCCGAAGAAGGCATCCAAGGTCGCCACCGACATCACCGAAGATGTCATTCGTGACATCGCGCTCCCGCTGGGCCTGGTCGACGTCAAGGTGTGCGCGGTCACCGACGTCTGGTCAGGGCTGCGGCTCGTCATCCGCAAGACGGAGCGCTGAGCAGCGGCTCGGGTCCGCGGCGTCAGCGCCTTCCAGCGACCGCGTCCAGCTTGAGTCGCGCCGCCTCGGTGTTGAACGCCGCGAGGTCCTTGGTCAGGATGCGATCGAGGTTGTCGGTCAGCACCTTCAACTCGGCGCTGAGCGCCGTGAGAATCGGCAGGGCGTTGCCGATGGGTTTGCCGTCGCCACTGTTGACCATGGACATCAGGGACGCCAGCCGGTTGTTCACCTTGATCGGGTAGTTCAGTGGGTCCTGGCCCGCCTGGTTCTTCACCTGGTAGATCTCGCCTTCGACTTCGCTCATGCCGGCCACCAGCGCGTCAGCCGCGGCCTTCAATCTTGGGTCGGGCGACTTCGAGACGCGTTCCGCCACGTCGGCCTTGATCCGACGGATATCGATGACCGCCTGGTTGGCCTCGCTCACCTTGTCGCGGATGCGAATCGACAAGTCGAACTGTTCCTGCAGGTCCGCGTCGGTCTCGTCAATATGCAGCGGGTGCCGCTTGATCCGGAATGGCTGCGTCTGCGCCACGCCGTTCGCCGTCATCCGGACCTGATACGCGCCGGGCGCCCCGGCGGGACCTTGCACGCTGCCGCCCCACAGAATCATTCCAGGAAAACTCGTCGCGGGCGGGTATCGCAGGTCCCACGTCACACTCTGCATGCCCTGCGACATGGGCGC
>CAZLJG010000214.1:0-5838 GCA_964559545.1 uncultured Solibacteraceae bacterium
ACGCGATCGATCGCGCCGCGCTGAAGCTCACGGACAGCGTGCTCGTGCAGGGCACGGGCGCCGTGGGTCTCAGCATCGTCGCGCTGGCGCGACTCTCGGGGGCCGGTGTCGTCATCGCGATCGGCGCGCCCGGCGACCGTCTGGATCTCGCGCGCCGCATGGGCGCCGACCTGACGCTCGACGTGACCACCACGACGCCGGCCGAGCGGCTCGAACGGGTGCGCGCGCTGACCGGCGGCCGCGGCGTGGACGTGGGCATCGAAGCCTCGGGCGCGCCGGCGGCGGTCGAAGAAGCGCCGCGCCTCGTCCGCGACGGCGGCCGCTACGTCATCGCCGGGCACTACACCGACGCCGGGCCCAGCGCCATCAACGCGCACCACGACATCAACCGCAAGCACCTCGAGATCCGCGGCTGCTGGGGCAGCGAGGCCGGCCACTTCCTGCGCGCCCTGCAGGTGCTCGAGCGGCACGCCGCGGTGGTGCCGTTCCGCGATATCGGCGCGCGGATTTACGCGCTCGACGAGCTGAACCAGGCCCTGGCCGACGCCGAGTCGTACGCCATTCCGAAGGCCCTCGTGGCCCCGCAGCGGCGCGCCGGCGGCTGACAGCCGGGCCGGCGGCGGGGCGCCCGGGGAATTTACGCGGCCGGAACCGGGGCGGCTGAACCGCCCTGTATACTGGGAGGATGTCTGAATCCCGAACGGCCGCATCGAGCGGACGCACCATCGCCAATCCGCTCCGCCGGAACGTCGCCATCATCGCGCACGTCGACCACGGC
This sequence comes from uncultured Solibacteraceae bacterium, assembly GCA_964559545.1. Classification (GTDB taxonomy): domain Bacteria; phylum Acidobacteriota; class Vicinamibacteria; order Vicinamibacterales; family SCN-69-37; genus SYFT01. The sequence continues at coordinate 779 of CAZLJG010000214.1, forward strand.
AAGACCACCCTCGTCGATGCGATGTTCCGCCAGTCGGGCGTGTTCCGCGCCAACGAGCGCGTCACCGAACGCGCCATGGACAGCAACGAGCTCGAACGCGAGCGCGGCATCACGATTCTCGCCAAGAACTGCGCCGTGCACTACGGCGACGTGCTCATCAACATCGTCGACACGCCGGGCCACGCCGACTTCGGCGGCGAGGTCGAACGCGTGCTGTCGATGGTCGACGGCGTGCTGCTGCTGGTCGACGCCGCCGAAGGCCCTCTGCCACAGACGCGCTTCGTGCTGCGCAAGGCCCTCGAACGCCGGCAGCCCCCCATCGTCGTCATCAACAAGATCGACCGCCCGGACGCCCGGGCCCAGGAAGTGCTCAACGAGGTGTACGACCTGTTCATCGACCTCGATGCCACCGAAGAGCAGCTCGACTTCCCCGTGCTCTACACCATCGCGCGTGACGGCACGGCGACCACGGACCTCGCCAAGCCGGGCGAAGACCTGCGGCCATTGTTCGATGCCATCATCGCGCACACACCGGCGCCGCGTGGCAACATCGACGGCCCGCTGCAGGCCCTGGTCGCCAACCTTGAAGCGAGTGAATATCTCGGTCGCATCGCCATCGCGCGCATCTTCCACGGCCGCGTCAAGGTCGGCGACCCGATCGCGGTCTGCAAACTCGACGGTTCGATTCAGAAGACCATCGTCACCAAGCTGTTCACGTTCGAGGGCCTCAAACACGTGGACGCGACTGACGCGGCTGCCGGCGACATCATGGGACTCGCCGGGATCGCCGACATCATGATCGGTGAAACCATCGCCGATGCCGAGAACCCGGTGGCCATCAAGACCATCGCGATTGATGAGCCGACGGTGTCGATGATCTTCGGCATCAACACCTCCCCCCGGGCCGGCAGAGACGGCCAGTACGTCACGTCCCGCCAGTTGAAGGACCGGCTGGACCGGGAGTTGATTGGCAACGTCTCGATTCGGGTGGAGCCGACAGACTCGCCCGAAATGATGAAGGTCTTCGGCCGCGGTGAATTGCAGTTGTCGATCCTCATCGAGATGATGCGCCGGGAAGGGTTCGAACTGCAGGTCTCCCGCCCGGAAATCGTCACGCGTGAAGTGGACGGCGTCCGCATGGAACCGATCGAGGACCTCGTCATCGACGTCGCCGAGGAATTCCAGGGTGTGGTCATCGCGCAGTGTGGTCAGCGTCGCGGCACCATGACCAAGATGGTCAATCACGGCTCGGGTCGGGTGCGGCTCGAGTTCACCATCCCGGCGCGCGGGTTGATCGGCTTCCGCTCGCAGTTCCTCACCGAAACACGTGGCACGGGAATGATGAACCACATCTTCTCGGCCTGGGCCCCCTGGTCCGGCCCGATCGCGTCACGTCCGACCGGTGCCTTGCTCTCCGACCGCGCCGGCGTGGTGACCGCCTACGCCATCGCGAACATGCAGGACCGCGGCGAGATGTTTGTCTCTCCAGGCACGGTCGTGTACGAAGGCATGATCGTCGGCGAAAACTCGCGCAACAACGACCTCGACGTCAACATCGTGCGCGAAAAGAAGATGTCGAACATGCGGGCATCCGGCGCCGACGAAGCCATCCGTCTCATTCCGCCCCGCCTGCTGAGCCTGGAACAGGCGATCGAGTTCATCAATGACGATGAGCTGGTGGAAGTGACGCCGCACAACCTGCGGATGCGCAAGCGTGTGCTGGCGGCCAACATGCGTCCGCGTCGCCAGGACTAACTCGCGATGCGGCTGCTCGCCGGCCTTCGTCCGCTGCTGCTGCCGCTGGTGCTCATCGGAGTCGCGTTGACCCTGTTTAATCTCCGGGTCGGCGACGCGATGGGCGACTTCGATGTCGCGCGCGCGGCCGGCCGCCGGGCGATCGCGGCACTGCCCCTCTACGAGGGCGCGGCAACCACTCCGACGTTCACCGACTTGCCGATCGTGGCGGTGGCCATGGCACCGCTCGCCATCGCCGGCCACGACGCCGCCCGTATCGGATGGTTCGCGTTGTCCTGCGCGTGTCTGGTGCTGCTGCTCCGCTGGTCAGTGATCGGGCTTCCGGCACGTCGCTGGTCGGAGCGGACACTGGTGTTCATCGCCGTCGTGCTGCTCGCGAAGTTCTACCTTCTCGACCTGACGATGGGCCAGACCGATCTATTGCTCGCGCTGCTCCTGGTCGCAGGTCTGGGCGCCGTGCAGCTTGAAGCGGCGGTGCTCGCGGGAATCACGCTGGGCCTCGCGGCGCTTCTGCATCCACTGGTGCTCATCACGGTGCCCTGGGTCGCTGCCGCGGCGGGCCTGCGCGCCGGTGCGACCAGCCTCGCCGTGGCGCTCGGGGGACTCGCACTTCCCGCCGTGTTCTACGGCTGGGCGGGAAACCTGGCGCAACTGGCCGCGTGGTGGCGCCTCCCGGTGATCATGCCGGTCGAGGTCGGCAACGTGTCTCTGGCCGCCCTCTGGATCGGTTGGATAGGCGCAGGGTCCATCGCCGCGCTGCTGGCCGCCATCACGGCCATGCTGCTTGTGGCGGTCGCATTCACGGTGTGGACACAACGCGCGCGCGTGCAGGAACCCGACTACCTCGAGTTCGCGCTGCTGCTGGTCCTGATCCCGCTGCTCGGGAGCGGCAGCCCGACGCACCTGCTGCTGCTTGCCACGCCAGCCGTCATCCTCGTCGCCGATCGCTGGCGCGACCTCCTCCTGCCCTGGCGCCTCGCCACCGGGGTCGCTGTGCTACTCCTGTGGTTCGCGCCGTCAATCGCGGCCATCATCACCATCGCGACACTCGCCCAGCTCCGCCTCCGCGCGCACGCGTAGGAGGATGGGCATAAAAGTACCCACCGACGATTGCCCGTTGGGCACTCCAGTTCCCACGCAAAGCGAACTTCGAGAACTTCGGGACTTCGGAACCCCGGAACCTCGAGAACTTCGGCACCTCCGAACTTCGAGTGACGTGTGGCACGCCGGTTGCTAGATTCCCGCCCGGAGGCGGACATGTATCAACATCGGCAAATTCACGTGTGGATTTCGGAAAGTGACTACCTCTTGCTGCGCGAACAGTCGGTTGTGACGCGCGAGTCGGTTTCTGCCCTGATCCGTCGGTTGATCAAGAGCGAGCGTCAGCGACTCAAGGACGAGGGCCCGCTGCGCATGGCGGCCACACGCGCCCCCCAGGAGACTGCCCCCGAAATATTGGAGTCATACGCGTCGTAAGATGGGGTCAGCCCACCCAGCATCAGACGGTCGCGGTGCCAGCCGCGCGCCTGGAGAGGATTGTGATGTCACGACTCATCGTGCGTCTGTGGGTGTATCTGCTCGTGCCGCTCCCGGTCGCGACCGTCTGTGCCGCGTGTTACACGTGGCAACTCGGCTACACCGCCGACATCCTGGCGCCGGTGAGTCTTGCCGCGGTGTGTGGTGTGGCGTTTGTCGCCGCGTGGCGCAGCAGAAGCTGACGTCAGACCAGCGACCAGTCGGAGTGGGGCCGCTTGTTGAGCACGAGCCAGCCGTAGATCAGTCCCCGATACGTCTGCCACCGCATGCCTTTGCGTTCGTAGAACGGCGCGAGCGCGCGCTGCAGCGCGGGGAGATGGTAAAACGGCACACCCGGAAAGTAGTGATGCTCAAGGTGCAGGTTCGACGTCAGGAAGGCGAAGTTCCAGAACCAGTGTGATCGCATCAGCGTGCCCCACTTGGCCGGGTCGTTCGGATCGATGTCGTAGTGCTGCCCGAGGCGATTGAGCGTGAACGCGATCGGGAAGATGAAAAACACCGGGAAGGCGTGCGCGCGAAACGCCGCCGCCCCGCCCCAGGCCCACCAGATCCCGCCCAGCACGCTCAGGTGAAAGAGGATCGAGATCTTGCGTTCCCATCCGATTGTGCGCTGCAGGTCGGGCGGATACGTGGACGTCTCCTTGAATGCTGCCCTGAAGTAGATCGGAAACAACGCCGGCGTGGCGTACAGCAGCTTGTACCACCGGGCATTCCGCTTCGGTGACAAGTGGTGGCGTTTGGGATCGGCGGTGTCGGATCCGAGTTCGGCGTGATGATCGAGATGCCACCGCGTGAACTGGCTCGGCGCGATGCCGCTCGGAATCGCATAGAGGAATCCAAGCAGGCGCTCAATCCGTTTGTGCGGCTTCTGAAACACGAGGTGATGCAACACTTCGTGCAGCAGCACCGTGAAGTTGAACACGGTGAATCCCTGCACCACCGCGAGCGGCAGCCACAGATACCAGGTGTCGATGCGAATCAGCCCCCACGTCGCCAGACCGAGCATGAGGAACTGCCGGCCAGCCACGAGAAAGTGCCGCCACGGCGTCTTCGTGTGCAGCACGCGCATCTGCTCGCGCGAGATGGCCTGGCCAAGCTCGGCCCGCAACGCGGTCGCATGCTGGCTGTAGTAGTGCGACATCTATTGCGATTGTAGCAACAGGCGCCGGCCGATCCGGGTCAGCAGGACGCCCGACAACACCGCCGTCGCGCCCAGGATTTTCGTCCAGGTCAAAGGCTCCCCGAGCCACACCCACGCAACCAGCATGGCCACCACGGGCACGCCGTTCGAATAGATCGAGGTCCGGGCGGCCCCAAGGCGCTGCACGCCGGCGTACCAGATGACGTACGCCAGATTCAGGGCCAGCAACGCCGACAACACCAGCGCGCCCATCGTCCACGCGCTCACGGCCAGCCAGTCCACCTGCAGGATCTGCGGCATCGCCATCAGCACATACGGCAGCCCGCCCCACACCATCGTCATCCCCGTGACGTACAGAGGAGAGTGTCTGGTGATCAACGACGCGGAGCCGAGCGTGAATGTGGTCCAGCACGCCACGGCGCCCATGACCATGAGATCGCCGCGCCACGTCGCGCCGCCAAACGACACACTCGGGCCGACCACAAATCCGATGCCGGTGACGGCCAGCAGCGCGCCGGCCCAGTGAAAACCGCTGATGCGTTCCCGCCCCAGCAACGCCGACACGACGGCCAGCACCGCAGGCGTGGTGCCGACGATGAGCGCCGAGTTTGAAGCGGTGGACAACGCC
>CAZLJG010000215.1:0-5827 GCA_964559545.1 uncultured Solibacteraceae bacterium
AAGCGGTCGTGCTCGGCCAGGATCACCTCACGCCGCAACATCCACATCGCCCCTGATTCATTACGCGTGAGCAGCGGCTTGTGCGTCTCAAGCCAGGCCGCAAAGGCCAGCGGCAAAGGCCGGTTGTAGCGTTCGCCGGCCTGCGCCGTGGCAGCGATGGCCTGAAGCCGGTACAGCGAGAACCGGGCGTCAAGCTCGCGGTCCCTGATGTCCGCGCGAACCCGTTCGATAAACAACTGCAGTTCGATCCCCGACGCGAACCCATCGCCCTTTCGCGCGAGCCGATCGCGGACGATGTCCTGCGCCACCCGCACAAACTGGCCGTCCGGCACACGCCGGCTCAGTCCGTCCCGCATCCAACCTTCCCGCCCGTCGGCGGTCCGCACCCGGACCCACTGTCGATCAGTCGTGGCTTCCAGCTCGGTCACGTTCGTGCCCAGTGGCACGGTCGCGACGATCTTCACTTCTTCGGAGGGCTCGGCACGCAGCCGCACGTTGGCGGCGGCGACAAGACGCGCATGGCTCTGCGCTCCGGGGGCGCCTACAGGAGCGAGGATCCCTGCAACAAGAACGCCAATCAGCCACCGCATGTCCGCACGATACCACGCGAGTTCAATGGTGCTGGGTGCTGGGTGCTCCGTGCTCGGTGCCGGTGCTCTGTGCCAAGTGCACGGTGCACTGTGCACCCGGCACCAAGCACAAGCACTGAGCACTAAGCACCGAGCACTCAGCACCCCTACGCGGTCTTCCGATACCGCATCGCCGCCACGACGAGCACCGTGATACCCCACGCGCCCATGGCCGCGAACTGGGGCCAGAGGATGTCCCAGCCCACGCCTTTCAGGAAGATGCCGCGCACGATGACCAAGAAGTAGCGCAGCGGGATGACCGTCGTGAACGCCTGGATGATCGGCGGCATGTTCTCGATCGGGAAGATGAACCCCGAGAGATAGATCATCGGCACCAGGAAGAAGAACGTGGACGTCATCATCGCCTGCTGCTGGGTGCGCGAGATGGTGGAAATCAGCAACCCCAGTCCGAGCGTGCACAGCAGGTAGACGAGGCAGCCGGCAAACAGCAGGAGCGGATTACCGAGCAGCGGCACCTCGAACCAGAACACGGCGACGGCCACTACAAGGAAGACGTCGATCACACCAATCACGCCGTACGGCAGCAACTTTCCGAGGATCAGCTCCCATCGGCCCAGCGGCGTGACGTTGAGCTGCTCAAGTGTGCCCACTTCGCGCTCGCGCACGATGGCCATCGACGACAGGTTGGTGGTAATCAGAAGTAGCAACAACGCCAACACTCCCGGCACCATGAAGTCCTTGCTGACCAGCTCGGGGTTGTACCAGACACGTGTGGCCGCGTGGATGCCTGGGCGCGGAGCCCCACCCAGGGAGGCATCCACCAGCGCACCGTTGTACCCGGCGATCAGACCACTCGCATACCCGAGCGCCTGGCCGGATGAATTGGCATCGGTGCCATCGGCCAACACCTGCACCGTTCGGGCTGTGGCCGGCCCCGTTCCCTGCAGGCTATCGCCAAACCCAGGCGGCACAATCACCGCGAGCCAGGCCTTGCCGGATTCCAACGCGGCCCCGGCATCGCGCGGATCAAGATACTCATCCACAACGTTGAAATATCGCGACGCCGCAAAACGTTCGAACAGCGCACGGCTCGCCATCGACCGATCGCCATCCACCACCACAATCGGCACATCCCGAATGTCCGTCGTCGCCGCATACCCCAGCATCGTCAACTGCAGAATCGGCGCGACGATGACCACGGCGGCGAGACGAGGATCCTGCCGGAGTTCGAGGAACTCCTTCCACACCAGCGTGAACACCCGCCGCCACATCGCCCTCATTGCCGCGCGAGCCTCAGCGATGCGACACCAAGCACGACCATCGCATACACGACCAACGCCGCCAGCTGGGGCCACAGCGACCACAACGTGCTGCCTTTGAGAACGATGCCGCGGAGGGCAATCAGGAAGTATTGCGCCGGCACAATCGATGACACGTATTGCAGGCCAACGGGCATGCTGGCGATGGGAAAGATGAAGCCCGACAGGATGAAGGTCGGCAGGAACGCGACCAGCGTTCCGATCTGGAACGCCACCTGCTGGGTCTCAGCGATGGTGGACACCAGGATGCCGGTGCCCAGGGCGCCGACAAGGAAGATGGCGAGCACCACAAAGAGCTCCAGCCAACTGCCGCGCATTGGCAGGTCGAAGAGCGCCATGGCCGCCACGATCACGAGGATCGCGGAGACCTGGGAGAGCGCCAGATACGGCAGCGCCTTGCCGATGATGAAGGCCGGTGTCGAAATCGGCGCCATCCGAATCTGCTCCATCGTCCCCTGCTCCTTCTCGCGGACGATGGACATGGCCGTCGAGACGACGGCCGTGATCATGGAGATGTAGGCGATGAGTCCGGGAACGAGGAACAGGGCGCTGCGGAGTTCCGGGTTGAACCACACGCGCGGTTCGACACCGACGAGTCGGACGTCTGGCGTCACCCCGGCAAGCGCCGCCTCTCGAACGAGACCATCCACGTAACCCGACACTGTGGCCGCGATGTTGGAGTTGTCGCCGGCGAGCAGAATCTGAATCTGCCCTTCGGTCCCCTGCCGGCGATCCCGACCGAACCCTTCAGGAATCACGAGCGCGACGCGCGCGAGACCGGAATCGAGTGCGTGCTCCACGTCGCTGTCCGCCGGCACCGCCCCTCGATGTTCGAAATAGCCGGAGGCGACGAACCGGCTCACCAGATTCCGGCTTTCAATCGAGGCGTCGCGATCCTGCACGACCAGTTCGATATGTCGAATGTCGAAGTTCAGCGCGTACCCGTACAGCAGCAGGAACATCGCCGGCAACACCAGGACGACCAGCAGCGACTGCCGGTCGCGCACGACCTGCCTGAACTCCTTGATGGCCACAGCCCAGATATGGGTCATCGCGCCACGCCCTTCATGCGCGGCCCTCGCTGCGGGCCCGCGTCACCACATCCACGAACGTGTCCTCGAGCGTGCGGCCGTCGGTCGCCAGTTCCGCGGGCGTCCCCAATGCAGCCAACTGCCCCGCATGAATGATCGCGAGCCGGTCACACTGCGCGGCTTCCTCCAAGTGATGGGTCGTCACCAGCACGGTGGTTCCCTGATCGGCCAGCGACCGAATCAGGCGCCAGAACTCCCTGCGCGCTTCCGGGTCCACGCCACCGGTGGGCTCGTCGAGGAAGAGGATCGGCGGCTCGTGCAACAGTGCACAGCCGAGGGCGAGGCGCTGACGCCAGCCACCAGACAACGTGCGGGCGAGTTGGGCCTCACGTCCTCGCAGGCCCGCCATGTCGAGCACGAACTGTCGGCGTGCGGCGAGGCGCTCCCCGGTCACACCGTAGAGCCCTGCGTAGAAGGCGATGTTCTGATCGACCGTCAACGGCTCGTACAACGAGAACCGTTGCGACATGTACCCGATGCGACGTTTGACGCCTTCAGGATCGCGGCTCACATCGACACCCCCGACAACCGCCCGACCGCTCGACGGGCGCAGCAGTCCACACAACATGCGGATCGTCGTGGACTTGCCGGCGCCGTTGGATCCCAGGAACCCGAACACTTCTCCCGTCCGCACGTCCATGCTGACGTCGTCCACGGCGACAAATGCGCCAAATCGACGCGTGAGGTGTTCGACCTGGATGGCGGCGGTCACCGTTGTGGCCCTCCCACAGCGCGCGCCAGGCGCGATTCCGCGACGCGCAAGGCGGCCTGAAGTTTCGTCCGTTCCAGTGCAGCCTCAAGCCAGGCGATGTGAGCATCGAGCACCTCGGTGCTGGTGGCGACACCCTCGTCAAACCGCGCCCTCATGACCCGATGCACCTCGTCAGCCGCAGTCACGGCTTCGGTCGAGGCTTCGACCGCGGCGCGCCCGGTTTCCAGATCACGCAACCGCTGCTCCACCTCCACATCCAGCCGCGCATCAAACTCCCGCAGTCGATGACCAAGCGCATCCGACTGCGCAAGCGCCATGGCCCCTTCAGCCCTGGCTCGACCGTTGTCCCACAGTGCCCAGGTCACCGACACCCCGAGGTCCCACGACGTATGCCATTGGTCGGTGCGAGGCACGAATCGCGCATTCGGGCGAGCCGGCTCGATCCCGGCGAACGTGCCAATTTGTGGAAGCCGGGCGGCCAGCGCAGCCGTCGCGGCCGCGCGAAACGCCGTCTGCCGCGCGGTGAGTGCCGCCCGTTCAGCACGTGTCTCAAGCGCCCGCGTGTACACAGTCGCTGCCGCACCCTGCACATGCGGCGTCGGTTGATCGACCGGACTGGTCAATGCCAGCGGTTGTCCTGCGGGGAGCCCGGTGAGCCGCGCCAAATCACGCTCGGCCACGGTCGCCGCCTGAGCCGCCTGAATCCGCTGTACACGCTGGCGCGCGCGATACGCCTGTGCCTGCAATACCTCATGCGGCGAGGCGACGCCGGCATCCACTCTCGCCTGCACATCCCCCACCCACGCATCAGTCCGCGTGAGGCTCTCATCAAGCACCGCGACGGTCGCCCTCGCCGTCACGACCTGCCAGTACGTCACCGCGATTTCGAGCGCGACATCGGCTTCCACCACGGCCGCATCCGCCTGAGCCGCCGCTATGTCCGCCGTCGCGGCATCCACGAGGGCTGTGGTCCGTCCAGCGGTAAACACCGGAAACACCACGTCGGTCCGCAGACGCCAGTTATTGGGAATGTCCGGGAAGATCACCCGGCTGCCTCCTCCGGGCTGCGGCACGGCAAACTCGTCCACATGATTGGTGCGCACATAGCCGGAGCTCATCGACACGGTTGGCCCCTTCAGCGACTTCCGCACATCACGTGCGGCCTCAGCGGCGACCACCCGTGCGCGCGCTTCGTGCACACGGGGCGACGATGAGAGGCCACGGGTGATGGCGTCAGTCAGCGTCACGGGCACCGGCGCCGTCTGGGCACGCGCCGATGTGCCGATCACCAGCCAGATTCCAAGGCATACGCCCACTCGGCGGTTCATACCGTTCCTCCCACTGCCAAATCGATGAAGACGTCATCCAGCGTCGGCTGCGCATGGCGACCTCGGACGAGGTCTTTGAGTTCCGCCGGGGTTCCCACCGCGAGCAGTCGGCCCTCCCGCAGGAGCGCGACGCGATCGCAGGTGTCGGCCTCGTCCACGTACGGTGTGGCGAGCACCACCGTCATGCCCTGCTGGCGCAGTTCACGAATCAATGCGCGGAACTCCCGCCGCGCAACCGGGTCCACACCTGTCGTCGGCTCATCGAGGATCAGCACGGCCGGGCGGTGGACGAGCGTGCACGAGAGCGCGAGTTTCTGCTTCATGCCGCCGGACAGTTGGTTCGCGAGTCGCCCCCTGAAGGGCCGGAGTCCGGTCATGTCGAGCAGGCGGTCACGCTCCTCGTTGAAGTGGGTCACGCCGTGCAGGCGTGCGAAGAACGCGATGTTTTCGTCGATGGACAGATCGCCGTAGAGGCTGAACCGCTGCGACACATATCCCATGGCCCCGTGCACGCGCACCTCCCCGGAGTCCGGCTTCAGCAGTCCGCACCACAGCCGCAACGTCGTGGACTTGCCGGCACCGTCCGGGCCCATCAGGCCGAACAGCTCACCACGCTGCACGGCCAGCGTCACGTCGTCCACCGCACGCGTGGAGCCGAACGACTTGGAGACGTGCGTCAGCGAGAGCGCCATTCGACCTCGACGGGCATACCCGGTTTGAGAATGCCCTCGCGGTTGTCCACGCTGACGGTCACGCGATACACGAGGCGCGCGCGCTCATCGGCGGT
>CAZLJG010000216.1:0-5799 GCA_964559545.1 uncultured Solibacteraceae bacterium
TAAACCGGTAGGCAAAAAATCCAAACACCCGCACACACACACCCGTGCCTGCGACAAAGGTCGCTGCCGGAATCGTGGTGGAGGTGCTGGTCATCATCTGCGACCGCTAGTATGCCATCGCCATTTGAATGCCGCAATGGACCGCGTGGCGAAGGATGCGCTGGCCACGGCTACGCCGTCACACGCACGTTGTCGTGGAGAAACTCCGGGGCGAAATCAGCGCCGTTCGGCCACACCAACGTGCGGAAGTCCTGGTGAATGCTGAATTCCTTGAAGTAATCCACGCTCCGAAGCGGCTCAAACACCGGCCCTTGCAGTGACGGCCCGAGGTCGATCTCTCCACAGGTCCCGTCGCGGAACTTCAACCAGAGCGTATGGCCGCCGAGGTGTCGCGCTTCTACGACGTGGTAGTCCATAAGTCACTCCAAGGGCTTGACACGCTGAAGGGGTTGCCCTTTCTTTGCGAGCTCCCAGTTGTTCAGCAATTCTGCCTCGTGCTGTGCGGCCCATTCAAGCACATCCCGGAGCACTGCGGGAGGGAGGCTTCCGTGCACCTCCCGGCTAAGCACTTCAACCGACGCCTCCTGCTCGCCGTACACGGCGTGAAAGTGGGCCACACCGTGTTCCCTGTAGAACATGCCGATGACGATGCCAAAGAACCTGGATATCTCAGGCATCGCCGCGTTTGTGCTCTGGACACTTCATCGGACCACGATGCCATTGCCATCGCTCCGCAAAGGCGTTCAAAGCGTCGATTTGGGTCGAATCTTGTACAACAAACTGCCGAGTCGGCAATTGCCCGCGTGAGTAGACTCCTTAGGCGCCCAGTCCGATAGTGGCCTTGAAGTCTCGCTCGGTCAGGATCCGGATCGCTTGTCCGTTTGAGATCGCCTGTTCCGCTTTGAGGTGTTTCGCGCTCTTGGCCTTACCGCCAAGTTTCTGGATGTCCTGATCACCAACAACCAAGAGCGTCACCGACTTCCCAACACTTGCGGCAACGGCACAACCGGCTCTTGCAGCCAGGTCCGCAGCCTCGCGCCGTGGCATCGATAGAGTGCCCGTAAACACCACCACTTCGCCGAATAGCTCGCCGTCAGGGTTACCTGAGCGTGTCAGCTGCGTACCCGTAGCGCCAATCGGCAACTCGACCCGGTGAACCCAGCCGTCTATATCGATTCGTGTTTCTGACACCGCCCTCAAGAGGATCTGGCCGGCTGCGTAAGCGTCTTCGACGGCTTCGTGGTGTCTGAATTCGATCCCGCAATGAGCCGCGACGCTTGCAAGACCATATCCGCGTTCGGCAAATTGCGTCCAAGCACGTCGACTGACCTTGGCGGAATCTAGCCAGCGGCATTCGGGGACCGGCAATCCGTGCTTCTGGTACGCTCGACCAAGCGACACGCGATCGAACGCCATATGGCTGACCACTACATGGCCGTTTAACATTCCCGCTAGACGGTGGGCAACTTGATCGAAAGTGGGCGCGCCACGGACTGCGGTCGAATCGAGCCCGTGGATTGCTACGTTGATGCCATCGAACTCATCTGCGGGGTCGACCAAGGTCTGCCATCGCTCACCGACCTCACCATCGATAAAGCGAACAACCCCTATCTGGCAGATGCTTGAAAGATCTGCGTTAGCCGTCTCGACATCGACGGCGACAAATTCCATCACAGCGACCCTGATTGGGAAGGTCCCTGGCCCCTAAACAGTTCCCAACAATCCTGAAGCGTCGCCCGACCAAGCCTCAAGATCTCCCAAGCCACCTCCATGTCGCGCTCGGAGAACTTTCGTCGCTCCCCATTGAGTTCTGCGGCGAACTGAAAGTAGGCGTCGTTCATGAAACTGGACTGCGAGAACTGCCAGTCGGCCATGCAATTCCATCGATGACTTCCGGGCTCACCGGCCACGTGAAGGACACCTCTCGCTGCGCAGTATTCTTGGAACGATCGATTGGACAAGTCATAGTCGAAGTCAGAGATCATCAGCAGTAGGTCTGGATTCTGGCAAAGAGCCACTGGGCCCGGGCGGCGCCAAGAGACAATCGGCCGCCTTTTTACCTCTTTTCCAGGCACTCCATTCGCAGAGAAATCGGCTTCGAGCGCGAGGCAGCGCGCCTCTTCTTGTTCCTTCAAGAACCGATGGATCTGCTGTTCGATCGTCGCAACCACAGTCATTCCCTTAACGAGCTCGACTTCCGCACCTTAGCCGCCTCGTCGTCGTCAAGCTCAGCGAGCACCGGACGCACCAGCGGACGTCGGACCGACATCTCTTCGATCTCGCCCCAGTCAGGCCGCTGCGCTCACCGACGTGGCGTCGCCCCCGGGCCGATCGGCTGGTGGACGGAAGAACAACGCCAACGCGATCGCCGCGATCGAGGCTGCCGCGAGCGGCACCATGAACAAACCCCTGAAGTCGGTCACGCCATTCGTGGTGTAGACACTTTGAATCAGCCATGGGCAGATGAAGTTCGCGAGCAGCGCGCCGATGCCGAGAATCTGCAGGTTGAACAATCCCTGGGCGCTCGCGCGAATGCTCTTTGGGCTGTACGCATCCACAAAGATGTAGACCGTCGCAAAGAAGAACGCGTAGCAGATGCCGTGGAGGATCTGCACCGCGATGATCATCTCCGCACTTGTCGGGAACAGTGCATACACCGCGAACCGCGCGGCATGGCCGAGTACACCGATGACCATCGTCGTCCGCCAGCCCAGCTTCACGAGCGTCGCACCAAGCACAAGCATCGTGAGGATCTCGGCGACCTGACCGATGCTCATCACGGGCGTAATCCAGTTGGACGCGATACCCACACCGCCAGCTTCAACGGGCGTTCCGAGAAACACACCGGTCCAGTTGAAGTACGCGTTGTGCACAAACGAATCAACGAGCGTGACCAGCCACAACACAAGAATGAACGGGTGTTTGAGCAGCTTGAACGCTTCCGACCACGCGGGCTGAGCCGCACTGGCGGCTGCGCGCGCCTGCGGCGCCGACTTCGGCAGAATCAGACTGAACGCCGCAAGCGCCAGTGATGCAATGCCGGCGACGATGAACGTCCAGCGCGTGGCGGCCTTCGCGGCATCGCCTGTGAGGGGATTATCGAGCGCCGTACCCAGCCAGTTGATGAAGCCGATGGGCTGTGCCGCATCAACGGCCGCCCAGTTGACGAAGATAAACGTGAACGGCCACGCGGCAAGAATCCAGCCGATGGTGCCGCCCATCCGGACGAAGCCGAACTCCTTGTCCGGATTCTTCATGTTGGCGAACGCGATCGAGTTGGTGATCGAGATCGTCGGCACGTAGAGCAGACAGTGCAGCAGCATCAGCCCGAAGAACGGGTAGAACGATCGCGTAAAGCCGCACGCCAGAATCGCGAGGCCGGAGACCAGGTGTGACAACGCGAGCACCCGCTCCGGCGATGCCGACCGATCCGCCCACTGGTTGCTGAAGAACATCCCCACAATCGACGCGACGGGGAATGCACTGAGGATGAGGGACTGCTCCAGCGGGCTGAACCCGAGACTCGGCAAGTACCCGAAGATCAACGGGAGCCAGGCGCCCCAGATGAAGAACTCGAGCACCATCATTACAAAGAGTCGCGAACGTGTGCTCATGGTTACGGTAACACCTTGATTCTGAGGTTTTTGTACTGCACGCGTGATCCGTGTTCCTGAAGGACGATGTGCCCGCGCGGTTCTCGGGCGTAGCGCGGCACGTCCTTGAATTTGCTGGCGAGGAGGCGTTTCGTCCAGTCAGGGCTGTAGAGTTCGTACTCCACGACCTTCTCACCATTGAGCCAGTGCTCGACGTGCGTGCCGTTGACCACAAGTCGGCCCTGGTTCCACTCACCAACGGGCTTGGTCATGTCCTTGGTCGGCGCGTGAAGAGAATGATTCGACCCGGCTGACGTCATCGGGTTCTTGCCGTCCGAATGACGCGCGTTGTCGAGAATCTGAAACTCGGGACCGCTGTGGTACGTGCGTTCCAGATCCTCGGTCACGCGGAACATGACACCGCTGTTGCCTCCGGGCGGCACCTTCCACTCGAACTCAAACTCGAAGTTCGTGTACTGCTGCCGGCTCACCAGATCAATCGGCGCACCCTTGGTCCAGGTGATGGCGCCTTCTTCCACGCGCCAACTGTCGGGCACCGTCGCGAGCTTGAAGCCCCGCCACTGCGCGATCGTCTGGCCGTCAAACAACGACGTCCACTGCGGCTGCGCCGCCTGGCCCGACAGCGACGCCAGCAGCGCGATCACCATCGCCGCCAGCGTCGAGACCACCGTTCCACGCACTTTCATTACAACGTGTACCCAGCCCGATACTGCCGCGTGAGGAACTGATTCGCGTTGTCGTTGTTCGTCACGCGCATTGCGGCCGCGTCGTAGTGGATCTTCGAGTTCGCACGCAGCGACACGATGCCAAGGAGCATCACTTCCGTTAGCGCTGCGGCATAAGAGAAGGGGCACGAAATCGTGTCGGTGCCCTTGATCGCGTTGACCCAGTTCATTTCGTGCGACTGGTGCGGTACGCGCGCGATCTTCTCTGGCGGCGGGCCGTAGCTGTTGTGCAGATCCATCGGGAGCAGACGCGGGCGCGCGCCGTACGTGTTCTGCAACATCTTGCCCTTGGTGCCGATGTAAAGAATGCCGCCCTCCCCTTCGAGGGCCTCGTCACCAATCTCGACCGGCTTCGGCGGCGTAAGGCCGCCGTCGTACCACACCATCTTCACCGCCGGCATGCGACCGCGCGCCGGGAACGTGAAGTGTGTTGTCGTCGCCAGCGGATAACTCGCGATGCCGGCCGTGGGCCGGCGTTCAAACGGCGTCGAGAGCGTTTCGATCACCGTCGGCATCCCGAGGTTAAGTCCCCAGAACGGATGGTCAATCAAGTGCGCGCCCATGTCGCCGAGCGCGCCCTGACCCCAGTCCACCCAGCCGCGCCAGTTAAACGGGTGAAACACCGGGTGGTACTCGACGTCAGGCGCCACGCCCAGGAACAGATCCCACATCAGCGTGCTCGGTTTCGTCGGGCTCTCCGCTGCCATCGTCGCCGCCAACCGCCGGGTAATCGCGGTGTTGTTCCAGTTGGTGGGCGGATTGCCGGTCATCGGATTCGGGCGCGGAATGCCCTGCGGCCAGAACGCGAGCGGACGGTTCGTCCACACATGCACTTCGGTGATGTCACCGATCACGCCGGCCTGCAGGTACTCCTGACCGCGCCGCGCATCATCCTGCGAGTGGCCCTGGTTGCCCATCTGGGTCACGACCTTGGGCATCGCCGCGGCCTTCTGCGCCAGGTGCCGCGCTTCGTGCACGGACCAGCACAGCGGCTTTTGCACATAGACGTGTTTGCCGAGGTCCATCGCGTTCGACGCGATCACCGCGTGCATGTGATCGGGCGTCGCCACAATCACAGCGTCGATGTCCTTCTGCTTCTCCAGCATCTCGCGATAGTCGCGATACCGGACGACCCGCTTCATCTGCTGGTCAACAAACTTCTCGAGGTGCACGTCGCCGGGTTCCTGCTTCCACTTGGCGTCGGCGGCCGTCTGCATCTTCGACCGGCCGAAGTTCTGCCAGGTCGGGCCCGCCGCCGCTGCCGCCCCGGCTCCACGCGCGCCACCTCGCCCGGCAGCACCGGCACCGGTCCCGGCCGCAGGCGGTGGTGCGGGAATCGGATAAATCCGGTCACGCCATCCGGCCAGCCTCCGTTCCATCAGCACATCGTCCACATCGCAGAGGGCGACGATGTTCTGGCTCATCACGGCCTGGGTGTTATTCCCGCCCATGCCGCCGAT
>CAZLJG010000217.1:0-3624 GCA_964559545.1 uncultured Solibacteraceae bacterium
GTCGTCGATTCGTCCGACGAACGATACTCGACCGCTCAGCCCCAACCGGTCGGCACGGGCCAGAAGGGATGCAGCCTCGCTGCCTTCGCCGGCGATCACGCAGCGCACACCCTCTGCGGGTGATGTCGCCAACGCGTCGAGGACAAGATCGATCCGCTTGAGCGGCGCCAGGCGAGAGACAACGAAGAGATACGGCTCATAGCCATCACACCGGTACGGTCGCGGTGGCGCAGGCGGGTACAACAACTCAGACGACGTGTGATTCCAGCGGCGCAGCCTGGCCTGGACGGTCTGCGACTGGGCGTACATGTGCTTTACATGCCAGAAGAAGAAATGGGAGTCCGCCGCGTGAATGAGCCCCCGCCGAACGGACTCTTTCACTCGTCCTTGCGGAGACAACCGACCGCTGAAGTCCTCCCAGAGGTCGTAGTACTCGCGCATCGTGTGATTCAGCCAGCACACGTGCGACGGATGTCGCACGGCGTAGGACGGATACCGCGTGCTGATGACGTGATCGACGCGCCGGCCGTTGACCGTCCGCACATCCGTGCGCCACGTGTCGAAGTACTCCTTCGCCTGGTGACCAAAGGGGTACGACGGCGTGGTCACAAGTGATGCGTCGTGCCCGGCCTCCCCAAGCGCGTGAACCAGGGAGCGCGCGATGACGAGGTGGCCGCCTTCAACACCAGGCGGCGCGGATGTCACGACGGCGATGTGCGCCATCCGTGATCAGGCTCCCCCGGCGGTGCCGAGCAGACGCGCCGGGACTCCAACAGCCGTGGCACCGTCGGGCACCGTCGTTCGCACGACTGCGCCGGCACCGACGATCGCGCGATCCCCAATGGTGACGCCGTCAAGGATCTTGGCGCCCGCACCGATCCAGACGCCGCTGCCCACGCGGATGCCCGCCGCCTTCCGCGGCTGCGCGTTCACGGCCGTGCTGCGATCACTGAAGTCGTGATCGCCGCCGATGAGGTACGCGTAGGCCGCCAGCAGCGTGTCTGCGCCGATCGTGACCTCACCCGCGGAAAACACTTCACAGTTGAATCCAATGTTCACGCCGTCTGCGAGCGCGATGTCGCCGTTTTTGCACGACAGGATGCTGTTGCGCCCGATGAACACCCGGCTGCCGATGCGGATGCCGCGGTTGGCGTTGCCTTTGGCATCGATCAGACAGTGATCATCGATCACCACGTTGTCGCCGATATGGATCTTGTGTGGGTGGCGCAGGACAACGCCCTGACCGAAGATGACGTTGCGGCCGCAGGACCCGAGCAGGCGCGGATACAGGAGTTTTCTGAGCGCAAGCCCCAGCGCGCCGGGCACCCACTGCGCGACCATCTGGACAAGTTCGTACTTGAGCAACGCGCCCAGACCGGGCCGGCCGACAATCAGCTGCGCGTACTTCGCGCGCGCACCGCCGCCCGCCTCGAAGAGTTGGTCCTGCGCGCGCGGAATGTCGCGATCAGATCCATCCGTGTGCACGGTACCACTCCAGTGTGCGGCCGATGCCGTCACGCAAACTGACCGCCGGCGCGAAACCCAACTCCGTCTTGGCCTTGGTGATGTCGAAGGCGCGACTCTTGGTGAAAAAATCCACGCGCCGCCGATACAGCGGGGGCTCGATGCCGAACGGTGCGCAGACGGCTTCACAGGCCGCCCCGGCCAACCAGACGGGCCACACGGGCAGACGCAGCCGAGGCGGTCGCACGCCGGCCACCGAGGCGGTGATGGCGATGAGTTCCTTCAGGGTGGTGACTTCCCCACCCGCAAGAATGTACGTACGCCCGGCGGCACCCGGCACGGTGCCGCACAACCGGAAGCCGTCACACAGGTCATCCACGTAGGTGAGATGGTAGAAGATCTCGCCGTCGCCAAGGAGCACGAATCGGCCACGCGCGACGCCCCCGAACAACTTGAGCAACCGGCGGTCACCCGGGCCGTAGATGCCGGTCGGCCGCGCGATCACGAGCTCGATTTTTGCCATGGCCGCTGCCTCGCGGGCCATGTGCTCCCCTTCGACCTTGGTGACCTGATAGATGTCACCGGGACGCAGAGGGGCATCTTCATTGGCCGGGGGATGTTCGATGTCGCCGTGCACGCCGACCGTGCTGCAGTGCACGACGCGACGCGCCCCCGCAGCGGCTGCGGCTTCAATCAGCAGCGTCACGCCGGTGGCATTGGCCGCACGGTAGGTGGCATCCGGCAAGCCGGCCGTCCGATAGAGCGCGGCGATGTTGTAGACCACATCAATCCCGGAGCAGGCAGTGGCGAGGCTGGCTGGATTGGACAGGTCTCCAACCACGACCCGGAACCCGTCGGCGGCAAGCGCCGCGCCCTTTTCGGCCGTTCGCACGAGCACGGTGACCGTATCGCCGTGATGGCGCAGTCGCCGTGCCAGGTGACCGCCGGTAAAGCCGGTCGCCCCGGTGACCAACACGTTCATCGTTCCGCCACCACCGTGACCGGCGAGCCCACCAGCCAGAGCAGCCCCACGGCCGCGAAGGCGCGCTCGAGCTTCTCCGTGAAGGCGCGCGAACCGATCGCCTTGTGGGCCGCGATCGGCAGCACGAACTGGCGATGCACGTGAATGATCTTGAACCCCTGCGCGACAAACGCGGCGCGCACGGACCGCTCCGACATCACGCGATAGGACTCGACCTTGGCGCCGAACGCCCGCCGGCCATGACGCGCCACGCTCTCAAGCGCCGCCGCGCTGGTCAATGACGGGAAGTCCACGATCACCCGCTGCTTCGAGACCCGGCACAACTCCCCGACGCAGCGCCGCCAGTCGGGCGTGTGCATCAGCACGCGCAGGGAGACCGCGACATCAAAGTGTTCGGACGGGAACGGCAACGCGTGCGCATCCCCCACGTCAAACGTGACATCGATGGGCACGTCGGTCATCGCGGCGGCACGACTGCGCGCCACATCAAGCATCTCGGCCGACGCATCGACGCCGACCACCGAGGCACCGGCGCGCGCAAGTCCGATGGCAGCGCGTCCTGTGCCGGTGCCCACGTCGAGCACGCGCACATCCGCGCAGGGGCGCCCGGGTGTCGGATGCTCGGAGAGTGGCGCAATCGTGTCCAGCAGCAGGCGCTCCTGCGTCTCGGAGAGCAGCTCGCCGATCGGACCGCTGAATCGCAGCGAATCAAACCCCTCAGCGACCTGTCGGTTCGCGTAGTGGGTGTAGCTGTAATGCTGACGATTCATCGTGCCAGCACCTCGTACACCCGTTGTGTCTTGGCGATGAAGGCCTCGTCGCTGTACTTGGTTTCGGCCAGATGTTTGGCGCGCGCGCCGAGCGCCTGTGCGCCAGGGTCCGTGAATCCCCTCAGGATGCCACCCGCCAACCCATCTGTCGTCGGTTCGACCAGAATCGACACGTCATCATCAAGCACCTGCGTGTGTGTGCGCAGTCGTGTGGCGACGATCGGACGTCCGGACCGGAGGTACTGATAAATCTTCAACGGCGTGTTGGTGCCGCTCGAGCGCGGTGATGCCAGCACGGTTGCGGCGTCCAGATACGCCGGGATTTCTTCGGCCGGCCGTTGTCCGGTAAAGATCGCGGCGTCGCCCAGCCCATGTCACGGCACGACGGCGTGTCGGCCTTCCCACGTG
>CAZLJG010000217.1:3634-5796 GCA_964559545.1 uncultured Solibacteraceae bacterium
TTCGCCGCCGCCACCTGGTCCGGGTCTCCCCCCACCATCACCAACGTGGCGCGCGGTTCGGTCTCGCGCACCTTCTTCATCGCTCCGTAGAGCAGGTCGAGGCCCTGGTATGCCTCGAACGTGCCCGTGTACAGCACCACCGGTGTGGTCGCGTCGAGTCCAAGCGACGTGCGAACCGCCAGTCCGGTGCCGGCCGACGGCGCCGCGCCGGAGCCGGCGGCATTTTCGATCAGCACAATCGGCACATCGATACCCTGCGCCCGCACGGTGTCTTCCAGGTCCTGGCAGATGACGATGACGGCTTTGGAGCGCTTCAGCATGACGCGCTCGACCCACTCAAAGACCTTGGCCAACCACGTCGCGCGGCCGTATCCGAAGTTGGAGATCTGCTGCGGCAGACTCGAGTGCATGTCGTAGAGATGCGGCTTCCGAAGCAGCGCGGCGAGCACCACGCCAATCGCGCCTCCCTCCTCGTGCGAGTGGATGACGTCGTACTTCCGCGTGAAGGCCATCCGGAAGGCCGTCAGCGTCAGCAACGCATCCAGCGGAACCTTGGCCCACGACGGGCCAATCCGGACGCGCGAGACAAAGGGCGGCTTGAGGCTGCGGATAATCCGCAATCCCGGCAGCTCAACGTCCTTCCCAAAGGGATAGGTCACCAAATCCACGGTGTGCCCGAGGGTCGTCAGCGCGCGAATGCGGTGAAATTCTGAAAACGGTGTGCCTCGAGGCTCAAAAAAAGGCTCGGGCGCGATCATGAGAATGTGCATGCCGTATAGAGCCCTTGTAGGATACATCGCTGTGAATCCTCCGCGTGCACGACGCCGGCCCTGGCTCTGGGTCGCCAAAGGGCTGATTTCTGGGGGATTGCTGTACGTCCTCTTCTCGCAGGTGGACGTCGCGCGTGTCTGGGCCATCACCCGGACCGCCTCCTGGCGCTGGCTCGTGGCCGCACTCGGCCTGTATCTGCTGATGGTGCTGCTCAGCGCGTGGCGCTGGAGCCTCCTCCTCCGCGCCCAACACATCGTCACGCGGACGGCCACCCTGGTGCGGTCCTACCTGGTGGCGACGTTCTTCAATAATTTCCTCCCCTCCAACATCGGCGGGGACGTCATCAGAATTCGCGATACGGCCGCACCTGCGGGGTCCAAGACCCTCGCCACCACCGTGGTGCTGGTCGACCGCGGCATCGGCCTCCTCGGCCTGGTCTTCGTCGCGGCGCTCGGGGCGTCCCTCACTGCGCAGGCGTCCGACACCCTGGGCCCGGGTGGACCGATGTTGTTGTGGGTGGCGGTCGCGGCGGGCCTCGGGCTCGCCCTCCCCATCCTCCTGTGGCCTCAACACGTCACGCGTCTGCTGCACCCGCTAAAAGCCATCCACCAGGACTGGGTGGAGGAACGGCTCGCGCGCCTCGTTGAGGCCATCGCGAAGTTTCGCCAGGCGCCAGGGGCGCTGGGCCTCGGACTACTGGGCGCCGTAGCCGTGCAGGCGGTGCTGGTCGGGTTCTACGCGGCGGTTGCGTACGCGCTTGACGTCCCGATCCCAACCGCACATCTGGCGATTCTGGTGCCGCTGTCGTTTGTGGTGCAGATGGCGCCGGTGTCGGTGAATGGCTTCGGCGTGCGCGAAGCCACCTTCGGTGTCTATTTCACACGGCTCGGGCTGCCACTGGAGTCCGCGCTCGCGGTCTCGCTCGTCGGTGCCGTGCTCATCATGGTGTTTTCGCTGTCAGGCGCGATCGCGCTGATCCCCGATCGTCAGCGCACAGCCTGAGGCTCGGCGCGAAACACCGGCTTCACAAACACACCCAGATTGCGATCATCCGTGGACCCGGGTTCGGTCTCGGCCGGCACAAATCCATCGGTCGTCGTCATCGTCCACAGATACGCGTAGCTGGCGGCCATGTGCAGGGGGCGGCCTGGCACAAGCTGAATCCTGCCGGTTTGCCCCGCTTCCAATTCGAGGCTGCCGCTGCGGCCCTGCATGTCGAAGCCGAACGTGTTCTTCACTCGACTGAAGACCGTCAGGTGCACACTGGTCAACGGCGTGGGCGAGCGGACCACGATGGTGGCGGTCCGATTGCCGGCGATCCAGAAGCCGGTGGTCGGCGCACCCGGCACACTGGCCTCAGGCTCCGGCGAAAAGCTGTGCGCGTCCGCGTA
>CAZLJG010000218.1:0-5776 GCA_964559545.1 uncultured Solibacteraceae bacterium
GCCCACACTCCCGTTCGGCGACCCGCCGCAACACGATCGGATCGCGCGCCGAGATATCAATCATCTCGCCGCGACTGAATCGATAGCGCGCGAGCGGCGCTTCGAACCGCCCCGAGAGGCGGGATACACCCGCGCGCAACTCGTCGCGATTCAGGGTGGGCGAGACCACCGGACCACCGCCAGGAAACGCATAGAGCCCCGCAAGATCGGTCGGCTCGAGTTGGTCGATGAATCGAAGAATGCCCTGGCGATAGGCCATGACCGAGCTCGGCAGGAAACTCGACTCGTCCACGGCGATGACATACGTCCGCCTGGGTGGTGGTGATGGGTTCACCGGGGGTGTCGCTGGATTTGCCGGAGTCGTGGCCGTCGTGTCAGACTGCGGTGCCCCAGGGCCTGATGTCTCTCGTGATCGATAGTCGATGAACTCCACGTTCACGACCGGCCGCCGGCGGCCGCTGATCTCAATGATGAAGTCTTGCGGGGTCAGGTCGGTCACCGGCGTACCGTCGCGGCTGACGACCTGCACGTCCACCAGCACCGGATCCGTCCCGGCCTTGAACGTGGGCTGCTGCGGCTGCTGCGCGCCCAGCCCGAGCGCACTCAGGCATCCGCCCGCGAGGGCGGCGATCACGGCGCTGGGTCGCATGCGCGCAGGCTACCACACGCGGTGCTGGGTGCTCCGTGCTGCGTGCTCGGTGCTCGTGCTCGGTGCCCGGTGCTGAGTGCTGGGTGCGCGCACTGTGCACAGTGCACCGGGCACCCAGCACCAGCACTCAGCACTGAGCACTCAGCACTCAGCACCCAGCACTACGAAGCGTCAGCCCAGCAAAAACTCCAGCTCCGTTGTGCTGAGGCCGGCAAGCCCAACGGGATTTGCGGAGAGCACCGCGTCGGCGAGGGCACGTTTGGTGTCCTGCAGCGCGAGCACCTTTTGCTCGACGGTGTCCTCGGCGATCAACCGGTAGGCGAAGACTTCCTTCGTCTGGCCGATGCGGTGGGTGCGGTCGATGGCCTGCGCTTCGACGGCCGGGTTCCACCACGGGTCGAGCAGGAACACGTAGTCGGCGGCGGTGAGGTTGAGGCCGACGCCGCCGGCCTTGAGGCTGACAAGGAAGACCGGGCAGTTCGGGTCGGTCTGGAATCGTTCGATGCGTGGCGCGCGATCGCGCGTGCGGCCGTCCATGTATTCGTAGGTGATCTTCGCCTCGTCGAGCGCCGGCTTCACGAGCGCCAGCAGGCTGGTGAACTGTGAGAACACCAGCGCCTTGTGGCCTTCGTCCACGACCTCCCGCAGCAACTCCAGGAGCAGCTCAATCTTCGATGACTTCTCATGCTGCCGCGCCGGTGCGATCAGGCCGGGATGGCACGCGGCCTGCCTCAGGCGGAGCAGTGCCTCCAGGACCTGAAGCCCC
Organism: uncultured Solibacteraceae bacterium; assembly: GCA_964559545.1. Taxonomy (GTDB): domain Bacteria; phylum Acidobacteriota; class Vicinamibacteria; order Vicinamibacterales; family SCN-69-37; genus SYFT01. The sequence continues at coordinate 1,416 of CAZLJG010000218.1, forward strand.
GATCGCTGCACACCGACCTTCGAGACATGCGCGAGTAGTGACGTCCGGTAGTGCCGCCGGAGGGCATCGTAGAAACTGCGCTCGCGCGGTGTCAGTTCACACGTGAGCGTCTGTTCCGTGCGCGCGGGCAGTTCGGTCGCAACCTGGGCCTTCGTGCGGCGGAGCAGGAACGGCCGCAAACCACGCGCGACCAACGCCACCGTGTCCTCAGCCTGCCCTTTCGCCGCCTTGCGGAAGTGCGAGGCGCGGCCGAGCAGCCCTGGATTGAGGAACTCAAACAGGCTCCACAACTCTCCGAGATGATTTTCAATCGGTGTGCCTGACAACGCGAGGCGGAAGCGGCTGTTGAGCAGACGCACCGCTTTTGCGGCTTCTGTGGACGCGTTCTTGATGGCCTGCGCTTCGTCGAGAATCACGTATTCGAAGTCCACGTGGCGCAACTGGTCGATGTCCCGGCGCACGGTGCCGTACGTCACGATGACGAGATCCACTTCAGACAACTTGTCGTCGGCCTGACGACGGTCGAGTGACGAGTAGTCGAGCACCCGCAACGTTGGGGTGAACTTCGCCGCCTCCGCCTTCCAGTTGTGGACGACGGATCTGGGGACGACGACGAGTGAGGGCCGGGGGGCGGTCGAGGCGACGCGCGCCAGTTCGGCGAGCACGGTCACCGTCTTGCCAAGGCCCATGTCGTCGGCGAGGCACCCGCCAAACGAGAAGTGCCGAAGGAACTGGATCCAGCCCAGGGCCTCCCGCTGATAGCTGCGGAGTTCCCCATGGAAATTCGCGGGCGGGTCCATGGCTTCCGGGTGTTGCGCGGTGGCGAGCCGTTCACGCAAGCGTGTAAACGCTTCGTCCACCTGGACCTCCGCGGAGGTCTGCGCATCCAGAAGTGCATCGAGCAACGCGGCCTGGTGGGTGTGGTACCGGATCGAGCCGTCAGGCTGCGTCACACCAGCCGCGGTGAGCGGCGTGTAGCGCCGGAGCCATTCTTCCGGCAGCACACCCAGTGAGCCGTCGCCGAGTCGCACGGTACGATCTCCACGGTCGAGCGCGGCGAGCAGTTCCGGCAGCGTCGCCGAAACGTCGCCAAACGCCACCACCGCGTTGAGATCAAACCAGTCGATGCCCGACGTGACCGACAAACGGAGCGGACCTGCGGCGCGATATGGCACACCGTTGGCCTCCACTGTCCACCCCAGGCCGGTCAGGTCACTGACGATGGCCGAGAGGGACTTGGCGGGCACACGCCAGCCGCCGGAATCCACCGACAGTCCGCTGGTGATCAGCTGCGCTTCGGCGGCCTCTTCCTCGGCCTCGTCGCGATGGATGAAACGTTGCCGCGCCTCGTCAAAATACGGCGACGGATCGGTTTCCCGCACGAACGTGCCGTCGTACGCAAACGTCAACACCGCGTCGAGCCAGTCGCTTGAGAACGCCGGCGCGAGTCGGAGGTGCGGCACGGGCGCCGTGCGCACAGGCTCGATGCGGAGGCGCGGCGGCAGCGATGCGGTTTCGACGCCGTAGCGGCTGAGCCACTGCGCGAGGCGGGAGGCGTCCTGGTCGGGCACCACCATGGTGCCGGCCGCGCGCATCACGGAGACGACACCAGTCGATGGGCCCGGATCAAAATGCGCCGCCCGTTCGTGCGTGATGAACAGGCCGACATCGAGCACGATCACCGGCCCCGTCACGGGCAGGGTGTCGTGGGTGCGTGTCAACACACCCCGGACCAGGTGGTCGCGGTCGTCTTCCTCTGCCTGAATCTCAAACCGCCACTCCGGACCATCGTCCCACTGCAGCAACCGCGTGGAGGTGGAGTCGCGTGTATCTCTGAGGATGAGACGACCGGCGCGCGCCGCCAGCGGCACCCAGTCGAGGGCGAGGGCGTCCGGCAGCGTCACCACCAATGCGACGTTGCCGGTGGGATCGATCACGTGGGTGCCGCCGACACGGCGTGCACCGAGCAGCGGACCGAGCAGCCGGCGATCGGTGGCCGACGTGCGCAAGGCGGCTTCATCGGTGATGACAGCCGGCACGGGGCGGTCCCACGTGCCGTCAGGACGCCGGGGCCGCGCGAGCAGGCGCACGGTCAGGGCCCGCGCCTGGCGCGTGGCCTCCGCATCAATCGCATACAGGTACTCGACACGATGCCCGGAGGGTGTGTCGGTGATCGCCTGATCCGTGCGTAAACGCGCGTCCAGGGCGGTCAGAATCTCGTCAATCGTCAAAAAAACCTCAGTCCGCAGCTTGCCCTGCCGTCGCCTTGGCGTAGGCGGGTTCGGGAACTCACCATGATACAGTCGGGACAGGGTGCCAAGGTGCACCGAGCACTATTCAAATGTCCGATCGCCTCCGTATTGCTGTATTCATTGATTTCGACAACATCGAAATCGGCGTAAAAAACACCCTCAATGCCGCGTTTGACGCCGGCCTGGTCCTCGAAGCGCTCAAGGAGCGTGGGGAGGTCGTCTCAAAGATGGCCTACAGCGACTGGCAGCGCGCCGGCGGCTATTCCCGTGCGCTCACGCAGCATGCCATCCGCATGGTGCAGCGCAACCTGACGCCCGGCGGCGACAAAAACGGCGCCGACATCAATCTCGCGCTCGACGCGCTTGAGATGGCGTTCACGCATCCCCACATCAACGCCTTTGTGATCGTTGGCGGCGATTCCGACTTCATCAGCCTGGTCGAGAAGCTGAAGCAGTACGACAAGAAGGTGTTTGTCGTCGGTGGACAACAGTTCACCAGCGGCATCATGCAGCGCAACTGTCATGAGTTCATCGCCTACGAAAATTTGATCGGCGCCGGACGCCGTGGCGGCAGCGCGCGTGGCCCGAAGGCCGACCGTGCCGACCTGGCGCAGTCCATCCCGCTCGTCAAGCGCGCACTCAAGGTCATGCTCGAGCGTGACGTGGATCCGCAGCTCGGCCTCTTCAAGAGTACGCTCCTGCAGCTTGACTCGACGTTCAACGAACGCACGTTCGGCGCGGGCACGTTCCGCGACTTCGCGCAGAAGCTCGAGAAGGCTGGCGTGTTGCGCGTCCATCAGGGCAAGGGCGGCTGGCTCGTCGCTCCGGCCGAGGGTGTGTCGCTTGAGGTGACCGAGGGCGAGGCTGCCGCGGCCGCCGCCGCACCGACAGCCGCTCCAGCAAGTGATGCACCAGTGGCCCGCCATGACCGGCAGAGCCGCCAGTCATCGGCGATATCTCCGACACAGCCCACCCAGCCCACACAACCTACGTCTTCCACGCCCCCTCCGACCGTCGTTGGCGGCGCCGTCGAAGGCGTCAGCGAACTGTTCCGGATTATCTCGACCGCCGAGATTCGCAAATGGCCGCTCTACCTGCGCCAGGTGAAGCAGATCGTGCGCGCGCAGACGCCGCCGTTTGACGAACGTGCCTACGGCTTTGCCTCGTTGGTTGACCTGCTTCGCGCGGCGCACAAAGAAGGCGCCTTCCGCGTCGAACGCGACCGCCAGGGCGTGATTCGCGTGTTCCAGGCCGGCTCGGCCGGGTTGGCGCCGGTCGCGGCTTCGGGCACATCGGAGCCCCGGGGCGTTGATGCCCCTGTCGCGCCAGAAGGATCGGAGCCGCGGGGCTTCAGCCCCGCGGATAACACAGGGGCTGAAGCCCCTGTGCTCCACACGGAAGCCCCCGTGCTTCATTCAGAAAAGACAAAGCCCGCGCGCAAGCGTGCGGCGAAGTCGGCGAAGCCGAAGGCCGCCAAGGCTGAGAAGCCTGTGAGGGCGCCGCGCGCAGCGAAGAAAGCGAAATCCTGACGTAAAATGCCCTCCATCCGGAGGGCATTTCGTCATGAGTCAGTTCAAGATCGTTTCGGGTCGTCGTGTCTGGGCGGGCATCGTCCTGCTCGCCATTACGTTCACGACCCCGGTTCACACCCAGCAGAATCTGCGCACGCAGGCGGAGGAGTCCAACTGGACGGCCTACACCCGCCACGACAACATGATCACGTACATGCGCGCGTTGCAGGCGACGACGCGCGATATGCGGACGATGTCGTATGGCAAGTCGCGCGAAGGGCGGGACCTGCCGCTGGCCGTGTTTGCGCGGCCGATGGTGCACACGCCCGAAGAAGCGCTCATCAGCGGCAAGCCGATCCTGATGTTCCAGACCAACGTGCACGGGGGCGAACGCACCCAGCGTGAGTCCATCCTGCAGTTGATGCGCGAACTGGTGACGCCCGGGTCCGAGCCGAACAAGGCGCTCGACCAGGTCATCCTGCTCATCGCGCCGCAAATCAATCCCGATGGGTTCGAGGCGAGTCAGGGCGGACAGCGCGGCAATTTGTGGGGCATCGACCTCAACCGCGACTACATCAAGCTCGAGCAGCCCGAGATC
>CAZLJG010000219.1:0-1281 GCA_964559545.1 uncultured Solibacteraceae bacterium
AGCTCGGGGTCGGCCCAGTCGAGCGAGGGCTGCCGTTCGACCGATGTCTTGAACTCACGACGGCCCACAGCGAAGATGCCGCCGCCCCGACGGATTTCTTCTTCCTTCACCGACAGCGGCACCGGCGTGTAGTCCGTGCCCTGGGTCACATTGCGAATCGCGCGCGACACCGGGTCAAACGTGAACTCATCGCCGTCCTTCGCGTCGGCCACCGCTTCGGGACACTGCACGACATGGAGGCCGAGATTAAAACTGTTGCGACGGAAGATGTCGCCCATGTTGTTGCCGGCGATGATGACCATCTCCAGGCCAACTTCCTCGGCCACACCCTTCAGGCCGGCCGGGCTCATCTCTCGCGACGAGCCAATCGCAAACCGGTCGCCCGCGATGAGGAACGTCTCGCCCCGGTGCACACGCGCCCGGAAGTCGGGCATCAGGTGGCGGAACGATCCGGCCTTCCACCGCTCATCCAGCGTGTCGAGGCTCTCGGACACACAGTCAGCCGCCGGCGTGATCTGGTCGGTGTCAATCGCGTCGAGTTTTTTGGTCCCGGGTGGGGCCTTGGGGTCCCAGATGATAAGGGCGCGACCACGAATCAGGGTCGTGGACCCGGCGGCCTGGGCCACAGGGTCGGGCAGGGCGTCAGTCGTGATTCCGGGTTTGAGGCGGGCGGGCTGCAAGGTCGACATCGCCCTCCAGTGTATCGCCTTCAAACCCGCGACAGAGTCGCATCGGCAACACCGGGAAGCGCGCGAACGTCCGATCCGCGTCCGACCGTCCGCACCGCAGGAACCGCGACCCGCGATCGTTCTCCAGCCACCGGTGCCATCGACACCGGCCGCAGAGGCCCACCGCTTGCTCCTGTCCCTCGGAATGCATCATCATCGATACCGTGACAACCACGCAGGCTACATTCACGTCGGAAGCGGTCACTCGTCAGATTCGCGTGGCGGTGTCCGCCGAATACGCCGCCGCCCGATCCACACCGGCCGACAGCCAGTGGTTCTTCCTCTACACGATCACCATCACCAACGAAGGCGCCGAGACCGTCCAACTGATGACCCGCCACTGGATCATCACCGACGGCACCGGTCGCGTCGAGGAAGTGCGCGGCCCGGGCGTCATCGGCCAGCAGCCCACCCTCGCCCCGGGCGAATCCTTCACCTACACATCAGGCTGCCCGCTCACCACACCATTCGGGATGATGCAGGGCACCTACCAGATGGTCACCAAAAACGAAGAACAGTTCGACGTCACCATCGCCCCGTTCACGCTCAGCGA
>CAZLJG010000219.1:1381-5715 GCA_964559545.1 uncultured Solibacteraceae bacterium
ACGGCCATGATGCTCTGGGAGACGACGGCGGTGGGGCGTTCGACGACACCGCCGGAGAGCAACGTCGGCAGCGCGAGGAGGCCCCGGGCCGAGCCGATGACGCCGGCAACGGCGACGCCCATCGCCAGATGGATGGCCGTCTTGCTGCTGTGCTCGTGACGGCCGTAGTAGCCCAACATCGAGATCACCATGCCAAATGCGGCAGGAATCAACGCCGTCGGGCTGGCCATGCCTGAATACAGGTAGCCCCCGACACCCACGACCATCAGAATCACGCCGACCAGTTGACTGTGTTGAGACATAACGCCTCCGCTAACCGTATCAGGTAATCCGCACGCGGAATCTCGACCGCGCCGAACCGGGCCAGGTGCGGCGTCACCCACTGAATATCGAGCAACGTGAACCCGCGATCCTGCATGTGCTCCACGAGTGTCACCAGCGCCACCTTGGACGCGTCAGTCTCCGTGTGGAACATCGACTCCCCGAAAAATGCACCAGCGAGGTGCACTCCATAGAGCCCGCCGACCAGCGCACCACCCCGCCACACTTCGACCGAATGCGCGAGGCCGAGCCGGTGGAGCGCGACATACGACGCGAGGATCTCCTCGGTGATCCACGTGCCTTCCTCACGGTCGGCCGCGCACGCGCGCATCACCCCTTCAAAATCCCGATTCAGCGACGTCGTGAAACGCCCGGACCGCAGCACCCGCCTGAGACGGTCGGGCACATGGAAGCCGTCGAGCGGAATGATGCCTCTGGGATCCGGGGAGAACCACCCAATCGATCCGTCCTCCATCCCCATCGGAAAAATGCCCTGCCGATAGGCATGGACGAGGAGGCCGGGCTCGAGCATGTCACTCATACGAGAGAGGGCTCAGTCCAACGCGAGCAGCCGGAGGCCGCCGCGATACACCCAGTACAGGCCGCCCATCTGCACCACATGGTAGAGGTCGTTGTGGTTGAAGTGCTGGTGGAACGACACCTTCGTCACGAGCAGGATCACACCCACGATCGTGATGCCATACCCAAGGGCGAGCCACTGTCGGCCTGTTCGCCGTGCGTCGGCCGCCACCACCACCGGACGAGCGGCGACCCAGATGCTCGCCGCGACGTTCAGGGCCACACCCACCGCGATTGACCAGACGGTCAACGTCCAGACGTCGGCCCACAGGTCGCCGAGGGGGCCTCGGAATCCGTGCGAGGTCCCACCGGCAAACGACGCCACGGCCACCGTGGCAAACCCGGCCAGGTACAGCCGGGCCGCCGGGACCGGCGACACTCCCCGAGCGATAATCGCCCGCCGAAGCGAGACCACATGGGCCACACATTGGAGAGCCATCGCATAATCGGTCAGCGTGGTGGTCGGTTCGGCAATCACGGCGTGCTGATGGTATAACTTCCCGCCATGACCCGATCCCGACTGCTCACCCTCGCGTTCATCCTCGCCGTCATCGGCGTGTCGTTTCTCGCCCCCGCACCCGTGACGCGGGATGTCGAGGCCAACCAGTCGCAGGCCTGCCCCGGCCTCCAGCACGCCTATCAGGCGTGCCTCCGGAATGACGGCTCGGGCAACGGCTGCTCGCACATCCGCGAACAGTTGTTCGCGCACGGCTGCTACTCGGGCTCCGCGGGGTCCGGTGGCGGTGGCTGGAGTGGCGGCAAGCCATCCGGCTCCGGCAGCTACTAGTCTGTTTTGTTCGAAGGCCGCGGAGGGGTGACACCACATCCATCTCTTCGCGGCCTTGTGTCGTACGTCGCCCTTCAGGCGTTCCTCAGCGCCGCCTTCCTCAACTACTTCTGTCGCGCGTTCACCATCGATCGCACCCTGATCCTGGTCCACCTGCCGCTCGTCTTCGCCACGCAGGTCGTTGCCCTTCTGATTCCAGGCCTGCTGCTGATCATCCCGGCCCTCCGCGGCCACGCCGTGGTCCGCGTCACCCTCGGCATCACCACGGGTCTCGTCCCCGCCGCGCTCGCGCTCCTCTACGTCGCGGATCTGATCAGCTACATGCAGATGGGCAGCAACGTGACCCACAAGCTGGTCGGCCTGTGGGCCTGGGATTGGTGGCACGGCGGCAACCTGCTGAACCTGTCGCCCATCATCGGCCTCACCGCCCTCCTTGGCGTGGTCGCGATCATCGGCGTCCACCTGTGGTATTCCGCGCGCATCACTGAGGGGCTGCTCGCTCTCACGGCGACCCGCTTGCACACGGTCATCACGCTGGCGCTGCTGACCATACTGGGGTCCGGCTACACCGTGTGGGGCCGCGACCTCGCGCACCGGACGCCACGCAGCGAGCTCCTCAGCAGCGATCCGATTCTCGCGTTCATGCGCACGTCGGTCGATGTGTATGACGAGCGCTACCTGGAAGAGACCGCGCGGCTCCGCGTGGACGAACCGCGCACGCGCGCGGCCTACCCGAAGGACATCCCGTTCGACCGTCGCAACGTCATTGTCATCATCATCGACTCGTTGAGGGCCGACCATCTGCCGGCCTATGGGTATTACCGGCCGACCACGCCGTTCCTGACGAAGTTGCAGGGCTCAGGTCACCTGCAGACCGTCGAGTTCGCCACCTCCACGTGCGCGGAATCCAACTGCGGCATCATCAGCACGCTGTCGTCGAAGCATCTCCGTCGGCAGATCCCGGAGTCGTTCAAGATCAACGATCTGCTCAGCGACCAGGGGTACTCGACGTATTTCATCCTGTCGGGCAACCACGACTGGCGCAATCTGGAGGAGCTCTACGGCACCGGCCAGACGGTCTACTTCGACGGCCGGCAGTCCACACGCTTCGGCCGCTCCGACGACCGCGTGATCTTCGAAGGACTGGAGCGAGTTCCGGACCGTGGAGGCCCGGCATTCTTTTTTTTCCACCTGATGTCCGTGCACCTGATCGGCACAAAGCAGGACACGTATCGCGTCTATCACCCCTCTGACGTGAAGAACGACTGGAACGCGTTGTTCGGCGGCGAATACGACACCGAGGCGGTGGTCAACAACTACGACAACGGCGTGACGCAGGCGGATGCGGTGATCGAGGAGCTCTTCACAACGCTCGATCGCAAGGGCTACCTCAAGGACAGCCTCGTGGTCATCACGTCTGATCACGGCGAGGGACTTGGCGAAAGTGCGCGCACCGGCTACGGGCACGTGACGTCGCTCTATCAGGAGTTCATCCGCATTCCACTGCTGATCTACGACCCGAAACCAGCCACCTACGGCAACACGGAGTTCGCCACACAGATCGACATTGGGCCGACGATTCTCGACCGGCTCGGCCTGCCGAAACCCGACCCGTGGGAAGGCACGTCGTTGCTGGCGCCGTCTATTCCGCGCACAACGTTCCACCAGACGGCGCTCAAGACACCGTTGTATGCGCTGATTCGCCACACGCCGGAGGCGACCTACAAGTACATCAGCGGCCTCCGAGGCCGGCGCGAAGAGCTCTACAATCTGACGACCGATCCTGGAGAGCGCACCAATCTCAGGGCCACAGCAGACCCGGCCCTGCTCACGTTTTTTCGCGACGAACTGCGACGACGCCTGGAGGTTCCATGGGAGACACGATGAAATTCACAGCCGGAGCGACACTCACGGCGGTGCTTGCGGTGACGGTCATCGCGGCACAGGCCCCGGTCGGCTACACGGACACCCCGATGCAGCCTGATGGCCGATGGCGCGTACACGATGGCACACGCCCGCAGCCGATGATGGTGACGCCGGGGCCGAACGCAGGGTTCGCGGCGGCGCCGGCGGATGCGACCATCCTCCTCGGCCCGGAGGTCGGGCTCTCGGCCTGGCAACGTGTCGGCGGCGGCGCGGTGACCTGGCAGGTCGATGGCGGCATTGCGCAGACCGGGCGAGGCACGATTGAGACGAAGGCGACATTCGGGGATGTGCAACTGCACGTCGAGTTTGCGACGCCGTCTGACGTCAAAGGCGACAGCCAGGGCCGCGGCAACAGCGGCGTGTATCTCGCCGGCGCGTTCGAGATTCAGGTGCTCGACAGCTACAACAATCCGACCTATCCCGACGGGCAGGCCGCCGCGATGTACGGACAGTTTCCGCCGCTGGTCAACGCCTCACGCGCGCCCGGCGAATGGCAGGCGTACGACATCACGTTCACGGCCCCGCGGTTCTCCGGCGACACGCTGGTGCAGCCGGCCATCGTGACGGTGCTCCACAACGGCGTGCTCGTCCACAACGCCCGTCCATTCTGGGGCCCCACCGCGCACCGGATGATCGCACCATACACCCCGGCGTCCGCCCGGGGCAGCATCCGGTTGCAGGATCACCAGAATCCGGTCCGCTACCGCAACATCTGGGTGCG
>CAZLJG010000220.1:0-5395 GCA_964559545.1 uncultured Solibacteraceae bacterium
TCGTTTGTGACCGACCTCGGGAGTTTTTCCGCGCTCGCCTATTTCTTTAATCGACAAGGCACCGGCCCCGAGGCCTACGCGGCGATCGCGCCCGCCGTGTTGACGGTGCGCCGCTGGTTGTTTGCCGCCCTCGCACCTGTGGTGATTGTGGTCGTAGTGCGATGGGGTGTTGGCGCCGGGCTGACCGCGCTGGATCTTGGCGCCCTGTCGGTGCTGATTCTTGTGATCGTCTGGTGGCAGATCGAGGGCACGACATCGTTGTACGACCTGCGCCTGCACGGCCGGTACAACGAGAGTTATCGAGCGGAGCTGGCGGGTGCGCTCGTCCGGGTGGCCCTGGCCGGAGTCATCGTGTACGTCGGTTGGCGGAACGCGACGGCTGCGGTGGCCACGGCGCTTGCGGCAGCCCTTGTGACCGCGTGGACGGCAGCCCGTAGCCGTCCGACAGCGGTGGCCGGGGATGTGGTGTCAGCGGATGCGGTGCGCGCCGTCGGACGGTATCTCCTGCCGACGTTGCCCAATGCCGTCTACTTTGTCGTGCAGGGACAGTTCGTCGTCTGGTTCGCGGCGATCTTTGGCGACGCGACATCGGTGGCGAACGTCGGCGCACTGGGACGGCTGGGGCTGGTCGTCGGCGCGTTTGGTGCGTTGACGTCCGTCGTGTTTGTGCCTCGGCTGGCCGCAACGACCACCGACCGCCAGTTCACCCGACGCTTTCTGCAGTTTGGTCTGATTCAAATCGCCGTGGCGGCAGGCCTGTTCAGCGCGGCATGGTTCGCACCGCGCGCGTTTTTGTTCGTCCTCGGTCCGACGTATCAGGGCCTGACTCACGAACTGCATCTGATGATTCTGGCCTCCGGTCTGAGCCTGCTCGGGGGCTATCTCGTGAACGTCAACAGCGCGCGATCGTGGAATCGGTGGCAGCCCCTTGGGTTGGTGGTCCTGATCGCGGCGCAGATCGTGCTGGCCGCCAATCTGCCGCTGGGCACCACCGCAGGGGCCCTGTGGTTCGGTGTGGGGTCCGCGGCGGTGAGCCTCGCCGGACAGGCGGTCATTGCGGGGCTCGGCCTCACACGGCCAGCCTGGGTGAAGTGGTAACGATGCCGCGTATCGCGTTTGGCGCCAACGCCGTGCTCGGTGCCGGAGGGCAGGGCGAGTTTCTGCGCGCGATGGTTCATGCGCTCGAACCGATGAAGCAGTCGGTGGTTTATGCACGCTCCGTTCAGTCGGCGTCGGTTCGCTGCGTCAATCTGCCGTTTGAAGGTGGCTGGCGCAGGCGGACGTTTGATGCGCTCCTGGCAGTGCCCGGGCTCCGGGGGCGATCCGACTGGCTCACGTCCCTGGATGACGAGGACTTCGATGCGCGACTGGCCGAGGCGGCCGAGCCCGCCGACCTATTTGATGGCGTGATGGGGCAGTGTGTCACCGCGACCTCGCACGGCGCCTTGCGGAGCGCGCGTCGTGTCGTGACCAGCCTCAACACCCACATCCAGCACCTCGACCGGGTGATGCGTGAAGAAGCGCGACGGGTCGGGTCATCGGCACCCACCTTTATCTCGCCCCGCATGGTGCGACGTGTGCTCGACGAGTTGGCGCGCGCGTCGGCGGTCCGGGTCGTGTCGCAGTCGGCGCGCCAGACGTTTGTGGACCACGGGGTGGAGGCCGACCGTGTCCATGTGATTCCCATCGGGATCAATCTCGATCACTTCAGACCGGTCCCGAAGACCGACGATGTGTTTCGGGTGTTGGTGGTGGCGTCAGTCACCCCGAGAAAAGGCGTCCACGACGCCATGGAGGCCTTTGAGCGCGCCCGGTTGCCGAATGCCGAGATGGTCATCGTCGGTGGGACCGGTGACCGCTGGGGCAAACACATCGTGGCGCAGTACATGCAGCGATGCCCCGCGATTCGCCTTGAACACCGTGACGTGAATCGCGAACCCGTCGCCCAGCACTATGGCCGGGCGTCAGTGCTCGTGCACGCTGCCGTGGAGGATGGGTTTGGTCTGGTGATTCCCCAGGCGCTCGCGTGCGGCCGCCCGGTCGTGGCCACGCGTGAGAGCGGCGCGAGTGAGCTCATTCGCGACGGCGAGACGGGATTTGTGGTCGCCGCTCGCGACGTGGATGCCATCGTCGAGCGCCTGCGGTTGTTGCACGCGGACCCTGCGTTGACCACTCGGATGGGAGAGGCCGCTCCGGCCAGCGTGGCGCATCTCTCCTACGCCAACCACACGACGGCCGTGGGCCGTCTGTACCGATCTATCGAATAACCAGGAGACGGTGGTTCGCCGCGTGCAGGAACTGCACACCGTGTTCCATGACGATGGCGCTGTCTTCGATCGGCACACGCAATTTTCTGCCGCCCCATTCCGCGATGGGGGAGTAGGCGAAGTACTCAAACGAGAACATGTGCTGCCGGTGCAAGGTGAACGTCGACTGCAGGGGCTGCCAGGTGGTCATCGAGGGCCCGACATCGTGGCCGGCGTTGCCCACAGGGTGAAAACCGTAGGCGACGTCGGTCTTGTCGTCGGCGTTCGGCCGGTTGAATGCGATGACACCGTAGCCGGCTTTTGCGAGCGCCGCATCCATCACCTTCATGGTCTCTGCGGCGGTGCGGCCGGGAAACAGCGCCGGCTTGATCGCGTCGCGCACCGCGATGGCTTTGTCGAATGCGGCCTGGATGCTTGCCGGCGGTCTGGTCTCACCCGGCTTCAGGACGTAGGCCACCCGCTTGACGTCGGTGGCCATGTTCATCAGCACGACGCCCCAGTCGATCATGATCACGTCGCCCGGCTGCACGACATAGGCGTTCGATGTGGCGACGATGCCGTCGGGGCCGGTGACGTAGACCGAGGGCATGTCGAACGACGAGCCGAGTCCACGTTCGAGCAGGCGGTCCTGCAGCCACCAGGCGGCCTCTTCGAGGGACGTCTTGCCCGGTGTGATGACTTCGTTTGAAAGCGCGCGTTCCGCGAGCTGGACGGCGATGCCGGCGGCCTCTCCGTACGCCACGATTTCTGAGGCGACCCGATGCGAACGAAAGTCACTGACGAGGCGTTCGGCGCTGACGAGGCGGGTGCCGTAGGTCTCGCCGAGGGTTTGCACGAGGTGCGCGTACATGGTGTACGTCAGACCGTCGGCCGTGCCCATTTCCTGTGACATGTTGACGCCGATGCGCTTCGGGTCGCGTGCGCGGACGAACTGGGCGAGTTGTGAGGCCGGGCCGAAGATGTCGTACGCGCCCGATTGTTCGAGCATGTAGCCCGACGGGCCCAGGGCGGCGCGTTCGACCCTGCCGGGGCCGCGCATGGTGAAGACGTAGTAGCCGATGCCCGAGACGTAGCCGCGGCCCAGGTCCTCCCACAGCGGGTCGGTGTGGTTTTCCTTCACGGCCACGATCCACATGTCGATCGCGGCATCGTGCATCGCCTTGGGCAGGATCTGCTCGAATTTGTCGAGCCGGATCTGGCGCTGCAGTTCCCAGCGGCGCCGCGCTTCCTGTGCGCTCAGCGACGGGACAGCGACGGCCAGCAGGGCCGTCAGGGCGAGCAGGGTGCGCAGGGCGGTTCGGGGCATGGCCGGCATTCTACCGGCGATTGTCACTGTGCCACATCGAAGTGCCGGATGTCGGTCATGGCACGTCGCAGGTCAGCGCGGTGGTCGGGGTGGGCGATGGAGATCAGAGCGGCCGCGCGCTCGCGGAGACTCTTGCCGAACAGGTTGACCGCGCCGTATTCCGTGGCGATCCAATGCACGTGGCCGCGGGTGGTGACCACGCCGGCACCGGGCTTGAGCGAGGCGACCAGGCGCGAGACGGTGCCGCGGGCTGCGGTTGACGGGAGCGCGATGATCGGGCGGCCGTCCCGTGAGAGTGCGGCGCCCCGCATGAAGTCCATCTGGCCGCCGATGCCCGAATAAATCGAGAAGCCGATCGAGTCGGCGCAGACCTGACCGGACAGATCCACCTCCAGCGCGGAGTTGATCGCGACGACCGAGTCGTTCTTCCGGATGAGCGCCGTGTCGTTGGTGCGGTCACACGGATGAAATTCGACAAACGGGTTGTCGTCCACAAAATCAAACACCCGCTGCGATCCGTTCACGAAGCTGGTGACCGTGCGTCCCCGATGCACATGTTTGCGCGCGTTGGTGACGTTCCCCGCCAGAATCAGGTCCACCATGCCGTCGGAGAACATCTCGGTGTGGACGCCGAGGTCGTGTTTGTCGGTCAGGCGGCGCAGCACCGCATCCGGGATGGCGCCGATGCCCAGCTGCAAGGTCGCGCCATCCGGGACGAGCGCGGCCACATGGGCGCCGATGGCATCTTCAACCGGACCGGACGGTCTGGGAGCATGGCCCGGCAGCGGTCGGTCGGTGAAGATGGACGTGTCGAAGCGTGCGACCGGCACCAGGGTATTGCCGTGTGTGCGCGGCATCTGCGCGTTGACCTCGGCAATCAGCAACCGCGCCGATTGGGCCGCTGCCAACGCGGCATCCACCGACGTCCCCAGCGTGCAATACCCGTGGCGATCCGGCGGCGAGACCTGGAGCAGCGCCGCGTCGAGCTGGATGCGCCCCGAGAGGAACAGCGACGGGATATCCGACAGGAAGATGGGCACGTAGTCGGCCCGGCCTTCGTTCACAGGCGCGCGGAATGCCGGCCCCGTAAACAGCGACACCGATCGGAAGGCGTCCCCGTGCTCCGGCTCGGCGAAGGTCATCGGCCCTTCCGTGTGCAGGTGATAGATGGTGACGTCGGTCAGGTCGGACCGGCGGGCCATCGCGTCAAGCAGGGGCGTCGGTGTCGCGGCCGCCCCGTGCACGAAGATTTTCATGCCGGACCGAAGTCCGGCGACCGCCTCATCGGGTGTCATGCGACTACGCCTTCAGCAGAGAAAGAATCGCGTCCACCGACTTCTTCGCGTCGCCATAGAGCATCTTGGTCTTCGGCTTGAAGAAGAGAGGATTCTCGACGCCTGCGTAGCCGGCGCCTTTGCCGCGTTTGAAGACGATGCAGGCGGCGGATTCCCAGGCGTGGAGCACCGGCATGCCGGCGATGGGGCTCGACGGGTCGTCGAGGGCACTCGGATTCACGATGTCGTTGGCACCGATGACGAGCACGACGTCCGTGGTGGGGAAGTCGTGGTTGATTTCGTCCATCTCGAGCACGATGTCGTACGGCAGATTGGCTTCAGCAAGAAGGACGTTCATGTGGCCGGGCAGGCGGCCCGCCACGGGATGGATGGCAAACCGCACGTTCTTTCCGGCGGCGCGGAGGATCTGGACAATCTCCTTCACCGGGTGCTGCGCTTGCGCAACCGCCATGCCGTAGCCGGGGACGACGATCACAGACGCCGCGGCCCGCAGGAGGCCGACGACTTCTTCGGCCGTGGTCGGCACA
>CAZLJG010000220.1:5405-5701 GCA_964559545.1 uncultured Solibacteraceae bacterium
CGCTGCGGGCGCCGCACCTTCATCGGCACCGAAGCCGCCAAGGATGACCGACACAAACGACCGGTTCATCGCGCGGCACATGATGTAACTCAGAATCGCGCCTGACGAGCCGACGAGCGCGCCGGTGATGATCAGCAGGTCGTTCGACAACATGAAGCCGGCGGCCGACGCCGCCCAGCCCGAATAGCTGTTCAACATCGACACCACCACCGGCATATCGGCGCCGCCGATCGCCATTACAAGGTGGATGCCGATGAGGCCCGCGATGGCCGTCATGATGAGCAACGTGTGCAAGC
>CAZLJG010000221.1:0-5684 GCA_964559545.1 uncultured Solibacteraceae bacterium
TCCACCAGCAGGATTTCGTCGCACGCCAGCGCCAGTTCGTAGCCGCCACCTGCGCAGATGCGATTGAGCGCCGCGAGGAACTTCAGGCCACTGAACTCGGACGCGTCTTCCATCCCGAGGCGGGTCTCGTTCGTGAACTTGCAGAAATTCACCTTCCAGGCATGACCAGAGCTGCGCAACATGAAGATGTTCGCGCCGGCGCAGAAGATGCGCTCCTTCAGGCTGGTCACCACCACGGTCTTGACCTCGGGATGCTCAAAGCGCAGGCGCGTAATCGCGTCCGCCAGCTCGATATCCACGCCGAGGTCATAGGAATTCAGCTTGAGCTTGTAGTCCGGACCCAGGCCGGCGTCTTCCTGGACGTCCATGCCGAGGGTCGCAATCGGACCATCAAACGTCAGGCGCCAGTGGCGGTATTTGTCTGGAGTGGTCTCGAACGAGACGGTGGGCGTCACAACTGCGGTGTCTTGGGCTGCCATGTTCCGACGATCGTATGCGCGGCCCTGTGGACCGTCAAGGTCGGACATGCACTATAGTGCGCGAGCTGTGCTGGGTGCTCGGTGCTGGGTGCTCAGTGCACGCACATTGCAGCCAGCACTCGGCACCAAGCACAGGCACCCAGCACTGAGCACAGAGCACCCAGCACTATTCGCGCACTATAATGCTCCCATGTCCTCCCCCCTGCTGGCGTCGCTCGGCCACCGCGTGCGCGCGCACCGGACGCGTGCCGGGATGACGGTGCGCGATTTGGCCGCAGCGGCGAACTTGTCCACGCGATTCCTGTCGGAAGTGGAGGCGGGGCGCGGCAACATCTCGGTCACACGACTCGCGGCACTCGCGCAGGCGCTCGGCGTCGAGATCACCGCCTTGCTCGCGCCGGATGAACGGACGGGCACGCGGTCCATCGCGCTGCTTGGCCTCCGCGGCGCCGGCAAGACCACGATCGGTCGGCGACTCGCCCGCCGCTTGAAGCTCCCGTTTGTTGAACTCGACACCCACGTCGCAGCGCGTGCGGGACTGGCCCTTGGCGAGGTGTTCTCGCTGTACGGCGAGGACTATTACCGCCAGGTCGAGCGGGCTGCCCTCGCCGACATCCTCAGTGACGGCAGCCCCAAGGTCATCGCCACCGGCGGCGGTTTGGTCACAGCCGGCGAGACATTTGCCCTACTCCAGCGGCATGCCACCACCGTCTGGCTTAAGGCCCGGTCGGCCGATTACTGGAACCGGGTCGTCAAACAGGGCGACCGTCGCCCGACCGACCACCCCCAGGCCCGCGAAGCCCTCCGCGACCTGGTCTCCCGCCGGGATCCCCTCTATCGACAGGCCGACTTGACCATCGACACTTCAGGCCTCACGATCCCCCAGACCGTGGACCGCGTCGCGCGAGCTCTGGACTAAGCAATCTCCGGCTCGGAGTCGTATTTAGCCGCGGTAGAAACCGTTCCCGGCCCAGGGAATGAAGGAGCGCCCGTATATGACTGATTTCCTCTCCCGATTCCGACGCCAGCTCGTGTTGGCGGCCGGTATTACTGCCCTGCTCAGCCCGTTCGCCATCGATCTGGTCGCCCAGTCGATCGGCACGCAGGCGCCGCCCCCCGCAGGGGCGTTGCTGAATGCCCCCACCGATCCCCGCCTCAAGGGGTTCCGTTGGCGCTCGGTCGGACCAACCGGCCAGGGTGGCCGCATCGACGACCTCGCGGTCGTGGAATCCGATCCCAGCACGTTCTACATCGGCTACGCCGTCAGCGGTCTCTGGAAGACCGTCAACAACGGCACCACCTACGAACATCTCACGGCGCTCCCGAACCACTCGGTCGGTGACCTCGCCATTGCGCCGACCAACCCCGACATCCTCTACGTCGGCACCGGCGAACCCAACAACCGCCAGAGCTCGTCGTTTGGCGACGGCATGTACAAGTCGACCGATGGCGGCAAGACCTTCACGCACATTGGTCTGCGCGAAACGCAGTCGATTGCGCGCGTCATCATCCACCCGAAAAACCCCGACATCGTCTGGGTCGCCGCGGTGGGCCACCTCTTCGGACCGAACGAAGAGCGCGGCGTGTTCATGACGACCGACGGCGGCAAGTCATGGCAGAAGACGCTCTACATCAACCAGGACGTCGGCGCGACCGAACTGGTCATCGACCCGTCGAACCCGAACGTCCTCTTCGCCGCGACCTACGAACGTCGCCGCACCTCGTGGGGCTTCGTGGGTGGTGGCCCCGGCTCGGGCATCCACCAGTCGACTGACGGTGGCAAGACGTGGCGCAAGGTGACCGGCGGCGGCCTGCCCGCGGGCACGATGGGCCGCATCGGCATGGACTTCTCGCGCTCGAACCCGAACGTGCTCTACGCGCAGATTGAAGTCGCACCCGACAAGGAACCGGTGCCCGTGACCAGCGGCGATACGCCTGCCGCCGCCCCCGCCACTCCGCAAGGACCGCCAGCAGGCGGTCGTCAGGGCGGCGCCGCGCAGGCACCCAATCCCAACCTGCCCGGCATCTGGCGCTCGGCCGACAAGGGCAAGACCTGGACGTTCCAGTCGAACGAAAACCAGCGGCCGATGTACTACTCGCAGATTCGCGTGGATCCCAGCAACGCCGACACCATCTACGTCGGTGGCGTGAACCCCCGCAAGTCGCTCGACGGCGGCAAGACGTGGATCAACCTCGTCGGCCAGGGCCACGTGGACAACCACGCGATCTGGATCAACCCGCGCAACCCCAAGCACGTCATGTACGGCAACGACGGCGGCCTCGACATCAGCTACGACGCCGGCGCCACGTGGGAATCGGTGCGCCTCCAGGCCGTCGGTCTCCCCTACCACGTCTCCGTCGACATGCGTCGTCCCTACTGGATCTGCACCGGGCTGCAGGATAACGGGTCGTGGTGTGGACCAAGCGCGCAGCGGTCGGGTGGCATCTACATGTGGAACTGGATCAGCGTCGGCGGTGGCGACGGCTTCCAGACGCAGGTTGATCCGAATGACCCGAACATCTTTTACACCGAGTCGCAGAACGGCAACATCAACCGCTACGACCTGAACACGGGCACGACGGCGAACATCCGTCCGCGCCTCGCGGGTGGTGGTCGTGGTGGCGCCGGCGGCGCCGGTGGCTCCAACATCGTCGGCGAACTGCCGCAGGAACAGACGATGCAGTTCAACTGGAACTCGCCGATCCGTATCTCGCCGCACAACCCGCAGACGATCCTGTTCGCCGGCCGTCACGTGTTTGTGTCGCGCGATCGCGGCAACACGTGGACGATGACGCAGCCGATGGGCAAGGGCATCGACATCAACCAGCGCAACATCCTGGAACAGCCGTACAGCCTGCCCTCGTGCGGACGCGGCGGCGGTCCCGGCCAGAAGTGCATCCTCTCGAAACACGACGGCTACGTCGCGAACGAGTACGGCACAGTCGTGGAACTCGAAGAGTCATCCGTCGTGCCCGGCATCCTCTGGTCCGGTACCGATGACGGCAACCTGCAGGTGTCGCGCGACTACGGCAAGACGTGGACCGAAGTCGGCAAGAACATCCCCGGCGGTACGCGTGAGTACCACATCTCGGGTGTGCAGCCGTCGCACTTCGACGCGGCCACTGCGTATGTGTCGCTCGACGGCCACCGCAACAACGACCACACGGCCTACGTGTTCAAGACGACGGACTACGGACAGACGTGGACGTCGATTGCCGGTGACCTGCCCCGCGGCAACGTGAACCAGATTCGTCAGGATCCCAAGGCGAAGTCGTTGCTCTACGCGCCGGCGGAATACGGGTTCTACATCTCGCTGAACGAAGGCACGAACTGGATCAAGTTCTCGCCCGGCCTGCCGAACGGCCGCGTGGACGAAGTCGTCGTGCATCCGCGCGACAACGACCTCGTGCTCGGCACCCATGGCTACAGCGTGTGGGTGATGGACGACATCACCGCGCTGCAGCAGCTCGCCAACGAGGCACCGACGGCGCCGAAGCTCTTCCAGCCGCGCGAAGCCGTGCAGTGGAAGACCGACCGTCGCAACATGACGGAAGTGCCGGGTGCGAAGCACTGGGTCGGCGAGAACATGCCGCGCGGCACGGCGATCTCCTGGTACCTCCCCCAGGCGACCACCGACCAGGTGCTCGTGAAGATCACGAACACCGCGACGGGCACCGACGTGCGCACGTGTGTGGGCACCGGTGATGCGGGCATGAACCGCTTCCAGTGGGCGCTCACCGGCAACCCCGCCGCGGGCGGCGGCGGACGTCAGGGCGGTGGCCGCGGTGGCCAGGCCGCTGAGGCGCCGGCGGCACCTGCGGCACCGGCGGGCCCTGGTCCCTGTGCAGCACCGGCCGGCGGCGGTGGCCGCGGCGGTGGCGGCTTCGGTGGTGGCGGCGGTGGCATCGGCCCCGGCGTCTACAAGGTCTCCCTCTCGATCGGCGGCAAGGAGATCGGCACGCAGACGTTCAACATCATCGAAGACATCTGGTTGAATCAAAAGTAGTCCAGTAGTCCAGGGGTCCAGGAGTCCTGGAGTCCTGGAGTCCAAGGGAAGACCGAGGCCGGCTGGCGCGTAAGCGTCAGCCGGCCTTTTTTATTGCGCTACCATCTTCCCCACATGGACAGCGCTGAACCGGTCGTGCCGGAGTTCGCGACGTTTACCGGCCGCGGGCCGGAGTACTTCCGTATCTGGGCCGTGAACGTCGTGCTCACCGTGCTGACGCTGGGCATTTATTCGGCGTGGGCCAAGGTGCGGCGCACGCAGTACTTCTACCGGCACACGCAGATCGCCGGTTCCAGTTTTGACTACCGCGGACAACCCGTCGCCATCCTCAAAGGCCGCATCGTCGCCGCAGGCCTGTTGTGGCTGTATTCACTTGTTGGGTACGTGAGTTGGAGCATCGCGATTGCGATTCTTGTCGCGCTGGCGGCGGTGCTGCCGTGGCTTCTGGGACAGTCGATTCGTTTTCGCATGGCGAACACGCGCTGGCGCGGCCTGGCGTTTGGCTTCCACGGCTCCGTCTGGGACGCGTACCGTGTGTTCCTGTTGTGGCCCCTCGCCACCGTGTTCTCGCTCTTCACGTTGTTCCCCATGTGGAAGCAACGCATCGCCGCCTATCAATTTGGCCACGCGTCATTTGGGGACCGCCGGTCGCAGTGCACAGTGGAGACCGGCTCGTTTTATGCCGCCTACGTCCAAGTGTCCGTGCTCATGGTGGGACTGATGGCAACTGCGACGTTCCTCTCCATCGCGGTCGGCGCGCAGTTCGGACTGCCGGCGGCCATGACCATATTCCTGATCTGTTATGTCCTGGGTCTGATGGCACTCTCGGGATTTCTCGTCGCGCGTCTTCAGGAAGCGACATGGGCCGCGACGCGCATCGGCACACACCGCGTCTTCCTGCGACTCGATGGCCGACGGCTGGCCTGGATCCAGTTGACCAACCTGCTGCTGACGATGGTGACGCTCGGCTTCTATCGACCCTTCGCGCAGGTCCGCGTGGCCGGCTATTACGCCGCGTGTCTCGAACTCGCGCCCGGAACACCGTTGAACGAGGTCCGGCAGGCCGACGTCGCGGAGTCCGGCGCCGCCGGTGATGCGACGATGGACCTCTTTAACCTGGATGTGACGTTGTGATTCCCGTGAAGTGGTTTGATGGCCAGACGGCCACGCCGCATGAGGCCACGCTCGTCATCGAGCA
>CAZLJG010000222.1:0-5664 GCA_964559545.1 uncultured Solibacteraceae bacterium
CGATTCGTTGAGTCGCGGCGCCCTGGTATTTGGGCGGCCCTCGGTGCTCGGGCCTGGCGGCGTGAACTCAAAGCTCAACCGCACACCAATCATGCCGTTTTGATACGCGGTGGCCATCGCGTCCACATTGAGCAGGTGATCGTAGCCGGGCTGCGACGTGCGGATCATCCCGCTACTGCCGTTCAGGATCACCATCGAGACGGTCTTGGTGCTCGGATTGCCACTCAGCGTGTCGGTGATCGTCAGGTCCAGTTGGATATTCGTCGTGTTCGGCAGCGTCGGCAGGTTAGGGAGCCGGCTTTGTTGCTGCGGCGCCGAAGGAGCCTGCGCGGGCGGCGTCTGCGCCGGCGGGATGACCATGCCAGGCGCCTGCATTGTCGGCGGTGCCTGCGGGATGACCGCATCCACGAGGCCGGGGGGAGCCGATTGTGCCGCGACCGCAGCCGGAGCGGCGGCCATGGCGGAGAGAACGACGAAACCAAGAATCAGTCTGCGCATGTGAACTCCTCGAAAAGCTTACTGCCGCCCCGTGTCAGGGTCGCCGAACACCGGCGGGGTCACGAGCGGCGTCATGGTCAATGGAGTGATCAACACCGGTTCCGGTTGGATGGGCTCGATCAAATCAAGCGCAGGCACCCTTCGCGCCATCCACTCAAACTCAGACAGGGACATCGGCCGGTACGCCGGAAGCCGAATCGGTGCGGAGATTACCGGACCCCTGGACTCCTGGACCTCTGGACTTCTGGACTCCTGAACCTCGGCACTTCGGAACTCCGGAACCTCGGGACTTCGGAACTCCGGAACTCCGGAACTTCGAGACAGCGAGACAATCGCCGTAAGCGTCAGCACCGCCGCCGTGGCCAATCCAGCAGCCCACGGCCAACGACGCGGCGCCGCAGCCGGCATCACCGCGTCGACCCGCGCCTTGATACGCGCCTCGAGATCGGACGGCGGTTCGACGTCGATCATCATGCGGGCTGCACGTGTCACGTCGTCGTGTGTCACTGACATTTGAGAATCCTCCGGGCTTCGGCCACGCGCCACTTCACCGTGCCGACCGGCACACTGAGCATCGCGGCAATCTCGTCGTACGAATGGTCTCCCGCCGACGCGAGGAGCAGGGTGTCGCGCAGTTTGGGTGTCAGCGCGGCGATGGCCGCTTGCACTTTCGCCAATTGCCCGCGTCCGGCGGCCACTCGTTCCGGGTCCGCGTCCGACGTGACCAGCGTCTCGACGCCGTCGTCAGCAGCGCCGTCCCCAACGACGGAGGGGACGTGCTGCCGGCGCCACCAGCGGTCGCGCCGTTTGCGCCGATCGAGCGCCTGGCGCCAGACAATCGTCAGCAGCCAAGTCTTGAAACTGGAATCCCCACGGAAGCCGGCGACCTTGCGCCAGGCCAGCACAAATGCGTCCTGCGTGGCATCTTCCGCATCCTCAGATCGCTGCAGGGCGGCCATCGCCGTCCGGTACACGGATCGGTAATACAGGCCGACCAACGCATCAAATGCGGCGCGGTCCCCGGCCTGCGCTGCCTGCACCCATGCCCGCACCTGGGGCGGATCGCCAACAAGCGGGGAGGTGGCAGTTATGTCCAACACGGCTGCAACGGTCGTCACCGAGGATGTAGACCTTCGTCGCGGGGCCTTGGTTGGGTCGGAAGTACACTCAGGACATGACCCCCGAAGACGTGCTGCAACGAATCCGTGACCGAGTGGACCATCCGGCCACCGCCAAGGAGCTGCTGCAGACCCTGAAAATCCCCCGCGAATCGCGCGCCTCCTTCAAGCGCGTCCTGAAGAAATTGGTGGATGCCGGGGAACTGATCGAAATTCGCGGTGAACGGTTCGGCCTGCCGGACCGGATGAACCTGGTCGTCGGCCGCGTCACCACCAACCCCCGCGGGTTCGGGTTTGTGGAAGCGGAGCGCCCCTCCGACGACGGCCCCACGAGCATCTTCATTCCCGGGGTCCACCTCAACCAGGCGGTCCATGGGGATCGGGTGGTCGTGCGCGTCGAGCGCACGCGCGACGGCGACCGCGCCGAAGGCCGGATCATCCGCATCCTCGAACGCGGCACCTCCTCCATCGTCGGCCGCTACGACGTCTCGGAGGAGGGGCGCGGATTTGTCGTGCCGTTTGACCGGCGCCTGGTGATGGACGTCGAGGTGCCGCCCGGTGAATCGATGGGCGCCAAACCCGGCGAGATGGTCACGCTGACCATCACGACGTGGCCCACGCAGACACGTCCTGCCCAGGGCCGGATCTTCGAAGTGTTGGGCGACATCAATGCACCCGGCGTCGACACGGCGGTCATCATCCGCAAGTACAACCTCCAGGACACACACTCCGAGGAGGCCATCGCGGAAGCACTCAAGCTCGGCACCACCGTGAAGCCGCGAGACCGCGAGGGACGCACCGACTTCCGGAAGTGGCCGACGGTCACCATCGACGGGGAACACGCGCGGGACTTCGACGACGCGATTTCGCTCGACGAGCTGCCGAACGGCAACTACTGGCTCGCCGTGCACATCGCCGATGTGTCGCATTACGTGCGCGAAGGCACGGCGCTCGACCGTGAGGCCTACGAGCGCAGCACGTCGGTCTATTTCCCGGAGCGCGCGGTGCACATGTTCCCATCGGAACTCTCCACCGGGCTGTGCAGCCTCAACCCGCATGTGGACCGGCTCGTGCAGTCGTGCCTGATGGAAGTGGACCGTCGGACGGGCATGGTGCTGCGGCACGAAATGCACGACGGCGTGATTCACAGCCACGCCCGCATGACGTACACGCAGGTGAATCAGATCCTCACCGACAAGGATCCCGTGCTTCGGAAGCAGTACGAGGCGCTCGTACCGCTGTTCGAGCGCATGAAGGATCTGTTTGAAATCCTCAACCAGCGCCGGCGTCGTCGCGGGTCGGTGGACTTCGACTTGAAGGAGTCGGAAATTCTGATGGGCGACGACGGGATGATCGAAGCGATTGTCGCGGCGCAGAGGAACATCGCGCATCGCCTGATCGAGGAGTTCATGTTGCTGGCCAATGAGACGGTGGCCGAACATCTCGAAGATCAAGGCACGCCGACGTTGTATCGCGTGCACGAAGATCCCGATCCCATGAAGGTGGAGGAGTTTGAGGCCTTCATTGGCGCGCTGGGGTATTCGTTGTCCGGTCCCTCCGATCGGTTGGAGCCGCGCCACTTTCAGCGTCTGGTGGAGAAGATTCGCGGGACGCCGGAAGAAAAGCCCATCGCGATGTTGATGCTGCGCACGATGCAGAAGGCCCGGTACGAAGAAACACCGATCGGGCACTTCGGTCTTGCGACGCGTCACTACACACACTTCACATCACCGATTCGGCGGTACCCGGACCTGGTGGTGCACCGGTCACTGCGTGCGTCACGCGGGGATTTGGACAATGACCGTCTGACTGAACTGCAGGAGGACCTGCCCGAGATGGGGCGTCACACCTCCGAACGCGAGCGGCGCGCAAACGATGCGGAACGCGAGCTCGTGCAATGGAAGAAAGTGCGCTTCATGGCCGACAAGGTTGGCGATGAGTTCACCGGGTTTGTCACGGGTGTGAGTGCGTTTGGTCTGCACATCGAACTGGTCGAACACTTTGTCGAGGGGATGGTCCACGTCTCGACGATGGCCGATGACTATTACCGGTTCCTTGAGAAAGCCCATCTGCTGAAGGGTGAAAAACACGGGCGCATCTTCCGGCTCGGCGACAAAGTGTCCGTGCAGGTGATTCGCGTCGATTTGGAACGCCGTCTTGTGGATCTCGGGCTGACGGAAATTCTTGAGGCGGTCGCGCGGTCCGAGAAAAATCGCGGTCCGCGCCGCAGTCAGGCCCAGCCCCGTCGCAAGGGCACCAAACGGGCCGGTCCCCGGGAGCGCGCCTTCAAGAAGGCAGCGCGCCGGAAGAAGCGCTGAGCCGCACCGTGCGTACGTTGGTGCTTGGAACAGCGGGGCATATCGACCACGGCAAGAGCGCACTCGTCGAGGCGCTCACCGGCACACACCCCGATCGTCTGAAGGAAGAACAGGCGCGCGGGATCACGATCGAGCTGGGGTTTGCCCACGCGCAGATCGGCGACGTGTCCGTGGCGTTGGTGGACGTGCCTGGGCACGAACGTTTCGTCCGCACGATGCTCGCGGGTGCTGGTGGGCTCGACGCCGTGTTGCTGGTGATTGCGGCCAATGAGTCGGTGATGCCCCAGACCCGGGAGCATCTGGACATCTGTCGCCTGCTCGGCGTCGATCGCGGACTCATCGTTCTCACAAAATCCGATCTGGTGGATGACGACGTGCTGGCGTTGGCGACGCTTGATGCGCGCGAGCTGGTGGCCGGCACGCCGCTCGCGGCAGCGCCGGTCCTCGCGGTGTCGGCGCGCACCGGCGCGGGTCTGCCCGAGTTGCGCGACGCGATCGTCGCGCTGGCCGCAAGCGCTGGAGGACGACGCACGACCGGGGCGGCGCGTGTGCCGATTGATCGCGCCTTCTCCGTGAAAGGATTCGGCACCGTCGTCACCGGCACGCTCGTCAGTGGGCAACTGGCTCTCGAAGATGAGGTGCAGCTGCTGCCGACCGATGGGCGCGCGCGTGTCCGAGGCGTGCAGGTGCATGGCGAGGCAGTGACGTCGGTGCATGCACCGCGGCGTGTGGCGGTGAATCTGGGTGGTGTGGATCTGCAGCACGTCCATCGCGGCATGACGCTGGCCGCACCTGGCGCGCTTCCCGTGACTCGGCGCATCGACGTGCGGCTTGACCTGTTGCCGGGCAGCCCGGCGTTGCGGCAGGGGGCGCGTGTGCGCGTGCATCAGGGCACCGCCGAGGTGGGCGCACGCGTCTCGGTGTCGGCCACGCGCGCGTCGGTGGAGGAACCCTGGGTGGTGGTGCCTCCTGGTCGCGCAGAGGTATCGGTGCCGTCGGGAGGGCAGGCGTACGCGCGACTGCGTCTGGCCGACCCGATGGTCATCACACGCGGCGATCGCTTCGTGGTGCGCGCACCTGCGCCGGCGCGCACGATTGGCGGCGGTGTGGTGCTGGATCCCGAACCACCACGCTCCGGTGTCCGGCGATCCGGCATCGTGGCGCGGTTCCTGGAAATTGATGGTGGCGTAGGTGGTGTGGGTGGGGTGGGTGGTGCCGCAGAGCGTGACCGCGTCGTGCTGCGCTGGATTGAGGAAGCCGGAATTGCCGGACTCACGGTTGCACAGATCGCGCGACGCTCCGGCGCCGGGCTGACAATGACCGAGATGACCCTGCGCACTCTTGCTGGCGACGCGCGTGTGGTGATGGCCGGCGCGTCAGTGGTCAGCGCGGCGAGTGTGGCCGCCGTGGTCACGGCGATGACGGCGTGGCTGACCGCCTATCACCGGGCGTACCCCGATCAGGCGGGCGCGCCACGCGAAGAGGTGCGGATGCGTGTCGCGAGCACATCCACTCCGGCCACGTTCGACGTAGTCCTTTCAGCGGCAGGTGTGGCGAATGGGGAGCGGCTCGCGTTGCCGGCCCATCGGCCCGTGGTCACCGACGCCGATGCGCGGGTGCGGGAGAGCGTGTTGCGCGCGCTGCGCGCGGCCGGGCTGCAGCCGCCGGACGTGGCGGGGCTGGCGGCCAGTGCGGATGCGGATGCCGCGCGGGTGCAGCGTGTGTTGATC
>CAZLJG010000223.1:0-5631 GCA_964559545.1 uncultured Solibacteraceae bacterium
GGGTCCCAATGGCGCCGGCAAGACCACAACGATGCGCGTGCTCACGGGATATATGCCCGCGACCGACGGCAGCGCCACGGTCGCCGGGTTCGACGTCTTCTCCCACCCGGTGGAAGCCAAGCGCCGCATCGGCTATCTGCCGGAAACGCCGCCGCTCTACCCCGACATGACGGTGCGCGAGTACCTGACGTTTGTGGCGAAGCTCAAGCTGCCCAAGACGGTGTCGAAGTCGGAACGCACGCAGCGGATCGACAGCGCCATGAAAAAGACCCACGTGGACGACATGGCGAACCGCCACTGCTCGCGGCTCTCGAAGGGCTACAAGCAGCGTGTCGGCCTCGCGCAGGCGTTGTTGCACGACCCCGAAGTGTTGATCCTCGACGAACCGACCGCCGGCCTCGACCCGAAGCAGATCATCGAGACGCGCGATCTGATTCGTGGACTCGCCGGCAATCACACCATCGTGCTCAGCACGCACATCCTCCCCGAGGTGTCGCAGACCTGTAACCGGGTGGTCATCATCAACAAGGGCCGCGTGGTCGCGGTGGACACCCCGGACAATCTCACCCGCCAGCTCAAGGGCGCGGCGACGTTGTACGTGCAGGTGGATGCGTCAGGCGCGGACGCCGCGGCGGCACTGGCCACGGTGCCTGGCGTGCGTGGTGTGTCGCCGTTTGATCGCGATGATCAGGACGGCCACCTCGGCTTCGAGATCACCGCGGAAGCCGACCGTGACGTGCGTCGCGACGTCGCGCGCGTGGTTGTGGACAAGGGCTGGGGCCTGCTGGAACTGCGGCCGCTGCGGATGAGCCTCGAAGACATCTTCCTGCAGCTCACCACGGACGAAAGTGCGAAGACCGAGGACACCCCTGAGGCGCCAGAGGCGCCCGCGGCGGTGGATGCAACGAACGGGGAGGTGCCCAATGCGTAATGTGCTCACGATTGCCGGCAAGGAGCTGCGCAGCTACTTCACCTCCCCGGTCGGCTGGGTGGTCATGGGCTTTTTCGCCCTGCTGTTCGGCTACTTCTTCTTTGCGCACCTCGACTTCTTCGTGCGTCGCAGCATGCAGTCGGCGATGGGCGGCGGTCCGGTCAACGTCAATCAGGACATGATCCGCGGCGTCTTCAGCAACGCGACGATCATCATCCTGTTCCTCATGCCGATGGTCACGATGCGGACCTATGCCGAAGAAAAGCGGTCCGGCACGATCGAACTGCTGCTGACCTCGCCGGTCACGGACATCGAGATCGTCCTGGGCAAGTTCTTCGGTGCGGTCGGCTTCTTCGTGGCACTCATGGGCGTCACGATGCTCGACATGTCACTGGTCTTCATTTTCGGCAATCCCGAATGGAAGCCGGTGCTCACAGGCTACCTGGGCCTGCTGCTGATGGGCGCAACGTTCATTTCACTGGGGCTGTTTGTGTCCAGCACGACCAAGAATCAGGTCGTGGCCGGTGCAGCGACGTTTGTCGTGCTGTTGTTGCTCTGGGTGATCAGCTGGGTCGGATCAAGTTTTGGTCCGAACACGGCCGCCGTGTTGTCCTACCTGTCGATCACCGAACACTTCGACGACTTCGGCAAGGGCGTGATTGATACCAAACACGTCCTCTATTACCTCAGTGTGACGGCCTTCGGGCTGTTCCTCACGGTGAAGTCCGTGGATACCGAACGGTGGAGGGGCTGATCGTGAAACGACTTCTCGCAGCACTTGGATGGGTGGGCGTGGCGCTCGTGGGCGCCGCCGTCGTCATCCGCTTTACACAACCCGACCTTCTGGAATGGTCGCAGCGGCTCGCCATTGCGGGCCTGGTGACCACCCTGCTCTACACGCTGGGTCAGTGGCGCGAAATCGCCCGCTCGTTCCAGGGCAAAAACGTCAAGTACGGATCGATGACCGCCGGCAGCGTGCTGCTGGTGCTCGGCATCCTGGTGGCGATCAACTGGATCGGCAACCGGCAGAACAAACGCTGGGACTTCACCGAGACGCAGCAGTTCTCGCTGTCGGATCAGTCCAAGAAGATCGTGCAGGAACTGACCGAGCCCGTGAACGTGAAGGTGTTCCATGCGGCCGGCGACCGCCGGAAGTTTGAAGACCGGATGGCCGAATACCAGTACCTGTCGAGTCAGGTGAAGGTCGAGTACTTCGACATCGATGGATCGCCGATCGAAGCGCAGAAGTACGAGATCCAGCAGTACGGCACGATCGTCTTTGAACACGCCGGACGGACCGAGCGCACGCTGCAGCTCGGCGAGCAGGACATCACCAACGCGCTGATCAAGGTCATCGAGGGCAAAGCCAAGAAGGTCTACTTCGTGCAGGGCCACGGCGAACGTGACTCGATCAACGGTGAAGCCCGTGGCATGAGCCAGATCGCCGGCGCCCTCAAGAGCGACAACTTCGAAACCGCCACGCTGGCGCTCGCGCAGGAAGCCACGGTTCCGGACGACGCCTCGCTCGTGGTGATCGCCGGCCCGACCACGGATTTCCTCGACGGCGAAATTGACGCGTTGACGCAGTATCTCGGCCGCGCCGGCAAGGTGCTGCTGATGATCGATGCGCCGGACGCGAAGGGCTCCCCGAATGTGCCCAAGCTCATCGCGCTGGCGCGCTCGTGGGGTTTCGAGGTCGGCAACGACATCGTGCTCGACGCGAGCGGTCTTGGCCGCGCCATCGGCGCCGGCCCCGAAGTGCCGCTGGCCATGGCGTATCCGTCGCACCCGGTCACCAACAACTTCAGCGTGATGACCGCGTTCCCGATGGCGCGGTCGGTGGCGCCGGTTGAAGGTGGCGTGGACGGCAAGATGCCGCAGGCCCTTGTTCAGACGAGCCCGCGGAGCTGGGCCGAGTCCGACATCCAGAGTCTATTTGCGACCAACAGCGCAAAACCCGACCCTGAAGCGGACAAGACCGGCCCGATCACCATCGCGGCAGCCGTCTCCGCGGCCGCGACCAACGCCGCGCCCACGACGCCGGACGCTCCCTCTCCGGAAGCCCGCATGATCGTGGTGGGCGACTCCGACTTCGCCACCAACGGCGCACTCGGCATCCCCGGCAACAAGGACCTGTTCCTCAACATGGCGAACTGGCTCGCGCAGCAGGAAAACCTGATCGCGATCCGTCCCGTGGACCCGGCTGACCGTCGTGTGCAGCTGACCGAAGACCAGACGTCACGGATCTTCTGGCTCGCGCTGGTGGTCTTCCCGCTCGCCTTCATCGGCATGGGCGTCCGCGTGTGGTGGAAGAGGCGCTGACATGCGGAGTGGAAAGTCGTTCCTCGGACTGCTGATCGTCGCCAGTGCGCTCGGCGGGTACATCTATTTCGTGGAGATGAAGCGGGATCCGGCCGCGGAGACCGAGACCACACGCGAGAAGGTGTTCACGCTGACGCCCGGCTCGATCGAATCGGTGGAAATCACCAACGCGTCGGCTGAAACGACAAAGGTGGTCCGGCAGGAAGCGGTCTGGGCCATCACCTCACCTGAGACGGCCGAGGCCGACACGGTGGAAGTCAGCACGGTGGTGTCGTCGCTCGAGTCCCTCGAACAGACCCGCGTGGTCACGGAGACTCCCGAGGCGCTGGCGCCGTTTGGCCTCGACCCGGTCCGCATCAGCATCACGTTCACCGTGGCGGGGGAATCCACGCCGCGCCGGCTGAAGCTCGGCAACAAGACCCCGACCGGCGGCGACATGTACGCGCAGGTCGAGGGTTCGCCCAAGGTGTTCCTTGTCGGTGGCTTCCTCGAAGACACGTTCAACAAGGGCCCGTTTGCGCTGCGCGAGAAGAGCGTGCTCAAGTTCTCGCGTGACGGGGCGGACGCGCTCACGATCGCCCAGGGCGCCTCCCGCCTCTCGTTGAGCAAGACGGGCAACACCTGGCGGCTCGCCGCTCCCGTCAACGCCAGCGCAGACTTCAACACGGTGGACGGCCTCATTGGCCGCATCTTCCAGGCTCGCATGGCCGGGTTCGTGGCGGCCGACGGTACAGCGGCGTTGAAGGAATACGGGCTCGACCGGCCCGCGATGGTTGTCACGGTGGGCAGCGGATCCTCGCAGGCCGAACTCGCGATCGGCAAAGCCAAGGACGAGACCAACGTCTACGCGCGCGACATGTCGCGGCCGATGATCTTCACCGTCGAAAAGACGCTGGTGGACGAACTCACGAAGAAGCCGGAGGACATCCGTGCGAAGGACCTGTTCAACTTCCGGTCCTTCACCGCGGACGCCTACGAGATCACCTCCGGCGGCACCAAATACACCTTCACCAAGAAGAAGGGCGAAGGCGAAAATGCCGCCGACGTCTGGACGCTGACGACGCCGACCACCAAGACCGCCGACGCGACCAAGATGACCGAGCTCCTCACCACGTCGTCGAACCTGCGGGCCGAATCGTTCGCTGGCAGCGCATTCACGTCTGGCGACCCGGTCACGATCGCTGCGACGTATGACGATGCGGGCACTCCGAAGACCGAGACGGTCACGTTCCGGAAGTCCGGAGCGGTCGTGCACGGCATTCGCGCCGGCGAACCGGGGGCGGCGGTCGTTTCGACGGTAGACTTCGACCGCGTGCTTACCCTCCTGAAGGAAATCGTCGGGTGATGAAAGACCCAGAAATG
Organism: uncultured Solibacteraceae bacterium; assembly: GCA_964559545.1. GTDB lineage: Bacteria > Acidobacteriota > Vicinamibacteria > Vicinamibacterales > SCN-69-37 > SYFT01. Next base: position 4,616 of record CAZLJG010000223.1, read on the forward strand.
GAGCGCGAGGGCTTCAGCCCTCGCGTCGTCCCAAGGGCTAAAGCCCTTGGGCTCCTTTTGGCTGTCGCACTCGCGCTCGTCGTTCCCACCCGCGCCGCTCAGTCCCCCCTTGCGGCCGAACTCGACACGTTGTTTAACGACGCTCGGTTTGCGCGGGCGTTGTGGGGCGTCCGTATCGAGTCGTTGCGCGACGGGCGTGTGATCTACACGCGCAACAGCGACAAACTCGTGGTGCCGGCCTCCAACATGAAGTTGTTGACGATGGCCGCGACGGCGGAGCGGCTGGGATGGGACTTCCAGTTTGAGACGCGGCTGGATGCAGTGGGCACGGTCACCGATGGCACCCTGCACGGAGATTTGATTGTCGTCGGCGGCGGAGATCCGTCGATCGATTCAATCGAATTCGGTCCGGCGCCGGTGTTTGAGGAGTGGGCGGATGCACTCGCGAAGGCCGGCATCCATCGCGTGGCTGGTCGCCTCATCGGCGATGACAACCTGTTCGACGACGCAGGGATCGGGCCGGGATGGGCGTGGGACTACCTCAACGATGGGTATGCGGCGCCGTCGAGCGCCCTGAGTTACAACGAGAACATCGCGGTGATTCGCATCTGGCCTGGTGCCACGATCGGCGCCCCGGCGCGGGTCGAAGCGTCGCCTGCCGGGCATGGCCTGGCCATCACCCATACGATCACGACCGGTGCGGCCGGGTCGACGGCATCGATTTCACAGACGCGCGGACTGCTCGCGTCTGAAGTCGCCCTGCGAGGCAGCATTCCCCTCGGCCGCGCGGAACCGCTTGTGCGGACCACCTCGGTGCACAACCCGACCGCGTTTTTTGTGGGCGGCCTCCATGCCGCCCTCGCGGCGCGTGGTATTCCGGTGCGTGGTGGTGCGATCGACATCGATGAGCTGCCGTCGTCTCCCGCCACTGATGGCAGACGCGTGATCGCAACGAGAAAGTCGCAGCCGCTCTCGTCACTCGGCGCCTACTTCATGAAGGCGAGCCAGAATTTTTA
>CAZLJG010000224.1:0-5574 GCA_964559545.1 uncultured Solibacteraceae bacterium
GCCGCACTCACTCGTCGCCGCCTTCCGCGCCACGCTCGAGGAAGTCATCGACGCCGATCTGCTGCTGCATGTGGTGGACGCGTCGGCCGAAGACCGCGAACGGCGCGACAAGGCCGTGCGGGACGTGTTGACCGAGATCGGCGCCGGCGCGGTGCCGATGCTCGAGGTGTACAACAAGTGCGACCGTCTCGACCCGCGCGATCGGGATCGTCTGGCGGCGTCATCGACCAACGCGGTGTGCGTCTCGGCGACCGAGCAACAGGGGATTCGCGAATTGCTGGATCTCGTGACATCCCGGCTCGCGATGGACACCGAGGCCGCCGTGTTTGAACTCGACTACGGCAATGCCCGCGACCGGCAGTTTCTTGCCGACGTCCATCGGCATGGGCAGGTCACCAGTCAGGTGTCGGTGGGGGACCGTGTCACGGTCCACGCCGACGTGCCGCGTCGGTGGCTCGAAAAAACAGGGCGCGCCCTTCTGGGGGTGATCCTCGTCGTCGGCGGGATGGTGGGGTGTGCGACGGGCACACCGGCCACGCGGCCGGCGGCGCCGCGATTTGTGGACGTGCCTGTGTTGGTGGTGCCCGCGCCGTTGGCGGCGGCCGCCGAAGCGCGTGCGCGTCATGACGCCGGCTGGCTGCGCTTTCAGGCGGGGGACCTGCGCGCGGCCACGCGCGAGTTCCAGGCGGCGCTCGTGGCGTCGCCGGGGTTTTATCCATCCGAGGCCGGACTCGGCTACGTCGCGTTTTACGACAAACGGTGGGATGAGGCCGCGAAGTGGTTTGACGCTGCGCTGTCGCGTGATGGGGCGTACGTGCCGGCTCTGTCCGGACGTGTGGAAACCGCGTTGTCGGCGGGTGATGATCGCGCGGCGATTCGTGCGCTCGAATTGTGGGTGAAGGTCGCCGCGGATGGAGCCGAGCGCGAGGAGTTGCGCGGCCGGCTTGATGTGTTGCGCCTGCGTGCCGTTCAGGCGGAGTTGGCCCAGGCGGCGAACGCGCGTGAGGCCGGGCGTCTCGATGACGCGCAGGCCGCCCTGAACCGCGCGCGTGAGATGTCACCTGACAGTGCCGTGGTGTTGCGCGAACTTGCACGTGTGGAAGCTGCGCGCGGGGCGTTTGACGAGGCCGAGACACACGCCCGACGTGCCGTCACGCTGGACCCTGGGGATGGGGATGCGCACGCCGTCCTGGGCGAAGTCCTCGAGGCGCACGGCCGTCTGCGTGATGCCGCGGCCGCGTTCACCCGCGCCGCCAACATCGACCCGCGCCCCGAGTGGCGCAGCCGTGCAGCGGCGCTCAGCAGTCGCGCGGAGTTTGACGCATTGCCAGCGGAGTTCCGTGCAATCCCCTCTGCGCAATCGATCACCCGTGGTCAGCTTGCTGCGCTGCTGGGGTCGCGCTTGCAGGCGGCGATTGAGCGCGCGCCTCGTCGTGTCACCGTCGTCCTCACCGACGTGCGCAGTCATTGGGCGGCGGCGTGGATCCTCCCGGTGACCCGCGCCGGTGTGATGGACCCGCTGCCGAATCACACGTTCCAGCCTGGCGCGATTGTGCGGCGATCCGATCTCGCGCAAATTGTGTGGCAGGCCATTCAGGTGCTCGGCGCACACCGGCCGGGGGAGGTCAGCCGCTGGCGCACGGCCCGAGTGTCGGTGGACGATGTCCCGGCGACACACCTGGCCTTTGCCGCCATTACGGCGGCCGTCGCGAGTGGGGCCATGAGTCTGGTGGACGACACGCGGTTTTTGCCCGGGCGGCCGGTGAGCGGGCCTGAAGCGATCGCGGCGGTGGCCCGGCTCGAGCAGATCGCGCAGGGGGGAGGGCGTTAGGGTGTGACGTCTGAAGTCTTCACGCCCGCCAATCTCCTGACCATCTCCCGCATGGTGCTCGTGCCGGTGGTGGCGCTCTGCATGTTGTACGGCCACCCCGGGTGGGCGCTGGCGACCTTTGTCGTGGCCGCAGCCACGGACCTGCTCGACGGACTCATCGCACGATGGACGGGCCAGCAAACGACACTGGGCGCATGGCTCGACCCGATGGCCGACAAGTTGCTGCTGCTCACGGTGTTTGTCATCCTCACCCTGCCCGGGTTTGGGCTGACGCACCGCCTTCCGGTGTGGCTGACAGTGCTGGTCATCAGCCGCGATGTGGGCATCGTCCTCACGGTGGCCGTGATCAATCTGGCCGTGGCGCCCCGCACATTTTCGCCGTCGCCATTGGGAAAACTGGCCACAGCGACATTTTTGGTCACCGGGTGCGCGACGCTGTACGCCAACTACGCCCCGATGGCGCAGGGGGTGCTCGACACCCTCATCTACGCCTCGCTCATCGTGACGCTGGCCTCCGCCGCCGACTACCTCCGGCGCGTGATGCGCCCGGCCCAGCCCTGAGCGAAGGCCAGGCGGCAAAGCCGAGTCGAACGGGCCTCAATTAGCGATATCCTCATCTCCATCATGCTGGACGCATTCAAGCGGAAGGTGGAGCCACAGGACGCTCTGCTGACGGACATTCGCCGGGAAAAAGCAGAACTCACGGCATTGCTCGCCCAGGTGACCACGCAGGTCGCACGCCTCGAGGCAGCCGCGCAGGCGGCCTCCGCAGCAGCGGAGCAGGACACACAGAAACAGCGGCAGGTCGCGCAGCAACTCGCCGCGCATGCCCTCGAATCACGCGCCACACTCGACACACTGGCGAACGAGCGGGAAACGCTGGCGCAGCTGCGGAGCGACGTCCAGCAGGCCGTGGCGGAGTTGCAGGCCGCCCGTGCCGCGACCGCTGACGTCAGCGCGAATCTGCTGGCGATGCGCGATGCGGCCGCCGGCCTCGCTGCGCAGGAGCAGCAGGTGCGGGCGACCAGCCGTGAGGCGCGCGAAGATGCGGAAGCGGCGGCTGCGGCCGTTCGTGAGGTCGAGTCGAAGGTGGCGGGACTCGCCCGTCTGCAGGATGTCGTTAAGACCCTCGACGAACGTGTCGGCGCGCTGAATGCGCTGGCCGAACACGTGGCGCAGAAGGCAAAGGTCCTTGAGCAGCAGAAGCACACTGTGGAACAGGCCATCGTGGGATCGCATCGGTTGAGCGAGATGGTGGCGACCATGACCGGCCAGATGGCGACGATTGAAGCCAACACTCGGCAGGTGCAGCGCGCGGAGGAACAGGTCGATCGCGTCGAACGCCTGGTGCGCGAGTCCGGCCAGCAGCTCGACGATGCCACGCGCCGGCGGGAGTCGTTTCTCGCGGAGGTCACCCGTCTCGATGAGGAGCGGGTCCGCATGCAGCAGTTCGTGGCGCAGCACGAGGAGCGTCTCGTAGCGGATCGGCGCGCGATGGACGGGACCCAAGGCCGTCTGTCCGTGCTGCAGGAGTCGGTCACGCGACTGGCGCAGGCGCACGATGCGTTGGCCCTGCGCGAGAAGGATGTCCATATCCTCGCGGAACGGCTGGCCACACTCGACGAGCAGGTCGGGCGTTTTGGGAGCAAGGCCGACGAAGTCGGGCTCAAGGTGGAGGTGATCGAGTCCATCCGGACAGAGTTGCTGCGCCTCGATGAGATGGCGCGCCGGGCGGCCTGGCAGATGGAAAGCCTCAAGGGTGCACGCCAGGATCTTGAGGATTTGCGCGCGGACATTCAGGCCTTCTACAAGGAACACGGCGACGCATCACAGCTGCGTGATCGGCTCGCGGCCGACCGCACCACGCTCGAGGCCTTCCTCGAACGTGCCGGAGCATTTGCCGTCACGATGCCGGAACTTGACGCGCGCCTCAACGCCGTTCGGGAAAAGTTGTCCACCGTGGACGAGGGGACGCAGAAGGCCGCCAACCTGGTGGCGATTGCCGACAACCTCGACAAGCAGATGACGCGGTTGGCGGGGTATCAGAACTTCGTCGAGCGAATCGAAGGCCGGATGACCGCGTTGACGACGCTGACGGCCGACGTGGATCGCCGGCTCGACGAACAGATCGCGCGCCGGGCCGAGATCGACGGGCTGCGCAGCCTGTGCGACGGCGTCGGTATTCAGGTCACCGACCTGCGACAGAAACTCGAAGGCGTCAGTCAGACCCAGGCGACGCTGCTGCCCATCACGTCACAGGTCGCGGAGCTCCGCGTCGGCGTCGAACGGGCGCAGACCCGGCTCGCATCCGCGCTGCGCGACGAGCGGGAACTGGTCGCCCAGGAAACCCGCATTGCCGGCATGCTCGAGTCCGTGCGACGACTGGCGGCCGAGGCCGCCGAGCGCGTGACGCAGGGCGAAGGCCTGACCGCGGCGCTGGAGCGCTCCACGGCGGTGAAGGACGCGCTCGTGCAGGAACTCTCGGTCGTGCAGGGACGGCAGCGGGATATCGCCGGCCAGTTGGTCACGGCCGATCATCAGATCGCCAAACTCGACCAGGCGTTCTCACACATCGAATCCCGTCGCGAACAGGTCGCGTTCGCCGAGCGCCGCATGGGTACGTTCGAAGGGCGCCTCCGCGATCTGGAAGTGCTCGCAGGCGATGTGGAAGCGCGCATGGAAGCGCTCACCGGACAGGCGCAGACGCTCGACGCCCTCCGGAGCCAGGTGGATGGCGTGCACGATGTCGCCGCCCGGTCCAAGGCCGACCTCGATCATCTCGAGGCGCAGCGTGGGGCGGTGTCGTCGTTGCGCAACCGTGTGGATGAGCTTCTCGCCACCGCGCGGGCCACTGACGAACGGCTCGCCGACATCAACGCCCGTCGTCGTCTCGTCGACGAAGTGCAGCTCAAGGTGAATGTGATTACGTCGATGCTCGAGGACGTGCGGCTGAATCTGGAGACGGTCGGCGAACAGCGCGCGGTACTCGACCACGTGATGACGCGCCTTTCCACGCTCGACAGCATGACGCAGCAGGCGCAGGGCACGCTGAAGGAACTGCAGGCCGAGCGTGAGCTCGCCGAGCGGATCGAGCAGAGCATCCGCACGTTGCGGTCACGCACGACGGTTGCCGAGCGCAAGCAGGCGTAAGCCCGCGTGGCGGCAGGCCTGACGGCCTGCCTTACGTGGTGATCTTGCTGCGGAAGTAGTCGATCGTGGACGTGAGCCCCTGCTCGAGCGGCACCTTGGGTTCCCAGCCCAGCAGGGTCTTCGCCCGTGTGATGTCGGGGCGGCGCACCTTGGGGTCGTCGGTCGGCAGCGACTTGAAGATGAGCTTGCTTGACGACCCCGTCATCCGGATGATCGTGCGCGCAATTTCCTCAATCGACATCTCGTGCGGATTGCCGACGTTGACCGGGTCGTTCAGATCCGACGCGGCGAGCCGCAGAATGCCGTCCACCAAATCGGTGATGTAGCAGAAGCTGCGCGTCTGTTCACCACTGCCGAAGATGGTCACGTCCTCGTTGCGCAGGGCCTGGGCGATGAAGGTCGGCACGGCGCGTCCGTCGTTGATGCGCATCCGGGGACCATACGTGTTGAAGATCCGGATGATCTTCGTATCGAGGCCGTGGAAGCGGTGATACGCCATCGTGATCGCTTCCGCGAACCGTTTGGCTTCGTCGTACACGCCGCGCGGACCGATCGGGTTCACGTTGCCCCAGTACGTCTCAGTCTGCGGGTGC
>CAZLJG010000225.1:0-5537 GCA_964559545.1 uncultured Solibacteraceae bacterium
GGGCGCCGAAGCACCCGCCCTTCATGTGTTTTGGACTCCTGGACCCCAGGACTCCTGGACCTCTGGACCTATCGAATGAACTCGCCCGCGGTGGTGAGTCCGTGGCGTTCGAGCCGGCGGTAGAGCGCCGAGCGGCTCAGGCCGAGGGCCCGCGCGGCGCGGCTGACGTTGCCCTTGGCCTTCTGCATGGCGGACCGCACGAGCTGTCCCTCCACTTCGCGCAGACGCATCGCCTCAAAGCCGGGGGCGGACGTGGGGGCTTGCGCGGCAGAGGCGGTGATCAGCTGAATCCCGGCAGAAGCAAGCAACTGCCGCGCACGTTCAAAAACATCGTACTGGTCGGGGGAGACCAGGACGTGCAGGGCGGCCGAAGCCGCCGGTGCTGGAGTAAAGGCCTGTGGCGCGTCAAGTACGGTGTGCATCAGAAGTCCCTCAGTGTCCCAGGTGGAAGCCGCTCTCTTCGAGGTCCTTGGCCCCCGTGCGAGCAGCATCTTCTTCAACGACGCGGCCGTCGAAAAGATGAATTGAACGCTCCGCGCCGCGTGCGTAGCGGGGGTCGTGCGTCACCATGCAGATGGTGGCGCCTTCTTTGTGGAGTTCGTGGAGGAGCGACATGACCGCCTCGCCGTTTTTCGAGTCGAGGTTACCGGTCGGTTCGTCCGCCAGCAGGATGGAGGGGGATCCGCCGACCGCGCGGGCGACGGCGACACGCTGCTGCTGACCGCCGGAGAGCTGGCTGGGCAGATGCTTCGCGCGGTGTGACATGCCGACCTTTTCGAGCGCCGCCATGACACGTTCCTTCCGTTCGGCCGCTTTCATGCCGCGGTAGGTCAGTGGGAGTTCCACGTTTTCGTAGACCGTGAGGTCGCCGATGAGGTTGAAGCTCTGGAAGATGAACCCGATTTCGCGGTTGCGCACCCGGGCACGTTCCGACAGCGGCAGATCCGCCACCGAACGTCCGTTCAGGATGTAGGTGCCTTCGCTGGGCGTGTCGAGCAAGCCTAGGATCGAGAGCAACGTGGACTTGCCGCAGCCCGACGGGCCGGCAATCGAGATGTACTCGCCGCGCTGAATTTCCAGATGGATGCCGGCGAGCGCATGTGTCTCGACCTCGTCCGTATAAAAGACCTTCGTCACGCCATCAAGCTGAATCAGCGCCTGTCCCGAAGTACTCATGACCGTCCCTTTCAATCCCGCTCGCGCGGGGTTGTGAATCAACCGGAGCCCCCCTCCGGTCGCCTTACCGTCGTCCTATTCGCACCCGGTCGAACGCGTCGTATTGCGACATGTCCGACAAAATCACTTCGTCGCCTTCGTTCAGTCCGGCCTTCACTTCCATCTCGCTCACCGAGGCCCGGCCCAGTTGGACCTGCACGCGGGTCGCTTCGTTGTTGGCGCCGACCCGATACAACATGACGGTGCCGTCTTCCTGTCCGAATGAGGGACGTTGCATCTTCAAGACGTTTTCCAGGCGTTCAAGTTCAATCACGCCGTCCACACTCAGATCCATACGCGCCCCGGGGGGCAGTTCGCCTTCGAGCGTCACATCGATGCCGACCGTGCCGCCCTGGGCCGCCGGGTCAATCCGCGAGACAAACCCCTTGACCGTCCCCGTGCGCGTGTCAATCATCGCGACCTGTCCGACCCGCACGTCGCGCGTCTGCGTTTCCGAGACGCGAATCTCCGCCTTCAAGGCCGTCGGGTTCGCGACGCGCGCGATGTTTGTGCCCGCGCCGACCTGCTGACCCTCTTCGACAGGCAGCTGTTGCAACACGCCCGTCATCCCTGCGCGCACCTTCAAGTCGGCCACGTTCTTCGCTTCGAGTTCGTAGGCCGCCTTCGCCCGCGCGACTTCAGACTCAACCGGCGCCAACTGGGCCTTCTCGCCCTCGATGCTCGCCTGCAACCGTTTGCGCTCCAGCGCCACCGCGTTGCGCGCGCGTTCCATATTGGCCTGGCTCCGCCGCAAGGTCAGGTCGGACACGATTCCCTGCTTGTTCAACTCCAGGTCCGCCTGATATTGCAGTTCATCCTGCTCCAACTGCGAGGCTGCGTTCGCGACTCCTGTTTCGAGTTGCAGCCGCTGAGTGGCCAAATCATTCTTTCGAGTGGCGAGATTGGCTTCCGCCGACCGCCACGCGAGTTCCGTCGTCTTCACGCGGTTCTGAAGATCAGGATTGCTGAGCTCCAGAATCACGGTGTCGGGCCGCACCTGCGCGCCGGGCCGCAACAACCGCCGCTCGACGCGTCCTGAGGTGGTGGCCGTAATCCAGCGGATGTCTTCCGGCACCAGCGTGCCTGACCCGCGCACTTCACGCACCATCGACCCCCGGGTGACTTTGCCCGTCCACGCGGCGTTGCCATCCACGGTCGGCGCCGCAGGCTCGAGATTCATCACCCAGACCGATACGGCGATGAGCACCACCACACCAATGCCGGCCATGATGACCTGCCGACGCTTCTTCGCCTTGAGGATTGCGGGATCACGCTTGACGTCCATTGCTGCCATATCCGCTCTATATGCAAGAAGTCGTGCCAACTCTGCAGGGCGGCTCTAAGTCTCACGTCGGCAACGTCTTAGCGCTCATTTCTCCTTTCTGTTCGTCCATTCCAGCGGTGCGGTTTCGGGAAACCCAAATCCCGCATCGGGGACTTTGACGGGAATTTGGCCCTACCGGTTGACCGTGCCACCATGATCGGCGTGCCTGACCTGCGAGACCTCGGCTGGACGGACCACTTTGCCCGGGCCTTTGCCCCCTGGGCCGAGCCTGGCGTGGTCGCAGGCCGGGTCGCGCTCGAACACAACCACGTACTACGCGTGTTGACCGAGTCCGGTGAACAACTCGCGGAGGTCTCCGGTCGTGTCAGACACGAAGCCGCCAGTCGTCAGGACATGCCTGCCGTTGGCGATTGGGTAGTCTTGCGCCTCGACGATGGCGGACGCTGTCAGATTCGTGCGGTGCTGCCGCGCACAGGACGTTTTGCACGCAAGGCCGCCGGAGACACCACCCAGGCCCAGGTCGTCGCGGCGAACATCGATACGGTCTTCCTGGTGTCGGGTTTGGACGGCGACTTCAACCCACGCCGTATCGAGCGGTATCTCATGTTGTCGCGCGAAAGCGGCGCGACTCCCGTCGTCATCCTGAACAAGGCGGACGTGGCTGACGATGTGGATGAGGCGGTGGCGTTGATCGAGGGGATGGCACCGGGCGTGCCGGTGCTGGCGATCAGTGCGGCTGATGGTCGCGGATTCGAATTGCTGGAGCCGTACCTGCAGCCCGGCAAGACGGTGGCATTGCTTGGTTCATCGGGTGCGGGGAAGTCGTCGATCGTCAATCGCCTCGTGGGATCGAAGGTGTTGCCCACCCGGTCCGTCCGTGAATCCGACAGCCGCGGTCGTCACGCGAGCGTGCATCGTCAGATGATTGCGCTGCCCGGTGGTGCCCTGGTGATCGATACCCCCGGCATGCGCGAGTTGCAGTTGTGGGGTGTGGACCCGGGCGCGTCCGACACATTCAGTGACGTGGCCGAGCTTGCGGCAGGCTGTCGCTTCCGCGACTGCAGGCATCAGCAGGAGCCTGGCTGTGCGGTCAAGGCGGCCGTCGAAGCCGGCACCCTTGACGCCGCCCGCTACGAGAGCTTCGTGAAACTCGACGATGAGCGTGTCGCAGTGGAGAAGCGGCAGGAAGAACGCGCGCTGCTCGAACAGAAGCGGCAGAGCAAGGTCATGGGCAAGGCGCTCAAGGCGATGCAGAAGTCCCGGGGTCGCTGACAACCGGCGATCCACCACCGTTCACCGATACCGGCAATCGACGCGGTCACCCACCCGTATAGGTTCCCAGCATGACAGACACACCACTGCACGTCACCGGCGCACGAAAGCGGTTCGGGGAGACTCAGGCCCTGGCTGGCGCGTCCCTGGTCGTTCATCGAGGCGAGCTCCTGGGCTTGCTTGGCCCCAACGGCGCGGGCAAGACGACGATGATTCGCGCCATCGCGGGACGCGTGGCCCTTGATGAAGGCACGATCTCGGTGTTTGGACGAACGGTGACCCACCGGGATCCGCGACCCGAAATCGGCGTCGTGCCTCAGGAACTGGCGGTGTATCCACTGCTGACCGCCCGCGAAAACCTGGAGGTGTTCGGCGCGTTGTATGGGGTGGCGGGAACGGCGTTACGTGAGCGGGTCGATTGGGCGCTGGAATGGTCCGACCTGAAGGATCGCGCGAAGGAGCCGGTGAAGCGATTCTCAGGCGGGATGAAACGACGCTTGAATATCGCCGTCGGTCTGCTGCACTCGCCGAAAGTCGTGCTGCTCGACGAACCCACGGTCGGCGTCGATCCACAGAGTCGCGAACGCATCTACGAGATGCTGGCCGCGCTGCAACAGTCCGGCATGGCGGTGGTGTTGACGACCCATCATCTCGAGGAAGCTGAAAAGCGCTGCGAGCGGATCGTCATCATCGACCACGGCACCATCGTCGCCAGCGGTACGCTCGCGGAACTGCTGGCGGGGTCGCGGCGCGGCGATGCACAGGTGCGCCTGGTGATGACCACCGCCGCTGGTGATGTCGAGCAGCGGTTGGCGGCCCTGGCTGCCGCGGGCGTGCCGCACAGCGCCGTCGAGGTGCAGGGCGGTTCATTGCAGGACGTCTTCATTGGCCTCACCGGCCGGGATTTGAGGGAGTAATGCTGTCCACACTGTTGCGCATCAGCTGGATCTCGATGAAGCGGGATCGCGTCGTGCAGGCGCTCACGTTCCTGCTTCCGATCATGTTTTTCTCGATCTTCGCGATGGTGTTCAGCCAGCAATCCAACCCAACCAGCAAGGTTCGGGTCGCGATTGTGGATGAGGACCAGTCGGACTATTCCCGCAGGGTGACCGAGGCCCTGGCAAAGGAAGAAGGCCTGCGCGTCCGGCTGACCACGGGTGAAGGGGATGCCGCGCGGCCCCTCACACGTGCCGACGCCGAGGCGCTGATTCGCGAAGGTGAGCTGCCTGTGGCGATCGTGCTGCCGAAGGGGATGGGCGGCGTGTCGTTGTTTGTTCCGGCCGATGCGGGAGCGCCAGAAGTGAAGGTGCAGCTGCTGGCCGACGTGTCGGACCCTGTGGCGCCGCACGTGGTGTCCGGACTTCTGCAGAAGGTGGCATTTACCGCTGCACCGGCCACGATGGCGATGGACGGCATGGCGATGTTCGAGAAGTTCGGCGGCCCCATGACGCCCGAGCAGAAGAAGGTGATGGATGACTGGCAGGCGTCCGGGGGCAGCCTTTCGAGCGGCGACAGCACCGCTGATTCGCAGATGGGCGTACCCGTTGAAATCGTGAACGTCCTGAAGCCGGACGAAGGCAACACGGCCAACGTGTCGTTTTACGCAGCTGGCATCGGCGTGATGTTCCTGTTGTTCTCGTGCGCCGGCGCGGGCGGTACGCTCCTGGAAGAAGAGGAGGCGGGCACGCTCGACCGGCTCATTGGATCACGGGCCGGCATGACCGGTGTGCTGGTGGGGAAGTGGGTGTTCCTGGTGTTGATGGGG
>CAZLJG010000226.1:0-5517 GCA_964559545.1 uncultured Solibacteraceae bacterium
GTGGGAAGCACGATGCTCCTCCGAGGGGAATCGTGGCAGATCGTCGGCGTCATGCCGGAGGGATACCGTGGCACGACCGACGCGGACGTGTGGACACCGCTTCGGCCGTCCACGTCGGGCGAGGGCGGTGGCACCAACTACCAGGTGCTGCTGCGTGTGCCGGCCGATCAATCGTGGCTCCAGGCCGAAGAGTCGGTGGGACCTGCGCTCGCGACCGCGCTCCGGACGGCAGGGTTGCCTGACGATGTGACGGTGACGGCGGGGTTGACGCCGCTGCGCGACGTGATGGCGGCCGATAGCAGGGAGCCGGTGGTGCTTCTCGGTGCCGCGGTGCTGACCGTGCTCCTCATCGCGTGCGTCAACCTCGCCGCGTTGTTGCTCGCCCGCGGCGACAGCCGGTCAAAGGAAATTGCGACGCGGATGGCGTTGGGCAGCGGCCGACGCGCGGTGGTGCGACAGTTGATGGTCGAGAACGTGGTGATCGCGATCGCCGGTGGAGCCTTTGGATTGGCGATCGGCTGGTTAGGGTTGGAAGCGCTGCAGGCGCTGGGCGGGGAGCGTTTCAGTGACTGGCGCCGCGTCTCCATCGATGTGCGCGTGATGGCGGCGACCGGCGGGCTCGCGATGTTGACGAGTCTGTTGTTCGGACTGCTTCCGGCGTGGCAGGCCTCGCGTGTGAACATGCAGGGCGCGATGTCTGATGGTGGCGGTCGCGGCGTCGCCGGCAGCGCGAAACCGTGGCTGCGCCGTGGCCTCATCGTGGCTGAGGTGGCGCTGGGTGTCGTGTTGCTGGTGGCCGCCGGTCTGTTGCTGCGCACCTTCGTGAATCTGCAGTCACTCAATCCCGGGTTTCGTCCCGAAGGGCTGTCCACGGCGACCGTCTCATTGCTGGATGCGCGGTATCCGGGACCACGCGAAGTCACTCGATTGTTCGATAGCGTGCTGGAACGACTGCGGGCGACACCAGGTGTCGAGTCCGCTGCGGTGTCGCTCGGCCTGCCGTATGAACGTGTGCTCAACATGGGATTTGTGTTCGCGGCTGACGAGCGCCAGCGGATCGCCAGTGTGATGTACGGATCGACGGATCTGTTCACGACGTTTGGCATCGACCTGCGGGCCGGGCGGGGATTTCACAGTGGTGACATCGCCGACCGTCCGATGGTGGTCGTGGTGAACGAAAGCTTTGTGCGGCTGCACTCCCCTGATCAGCACGTCATCGGCCGCCGGATCCGGCTCTCGGGTGTGGAGCGGGAGATCGTCGGCGTGGTGGCGGATGTGCAGATGCGGCCGGGCTTCCTGCTCGATGGGATGGTCCCTGGACCGATCGTCACGTCGCCGACGGTCTTCATGCCGGCGGCGCAGATCTCGCAGGGGATCGTCGGCACCCATGTGTGGTTCCCGCCGGTATGGACGGTGCGCGCCGCGAGCCATGCGGCCGCCGTGCAGGCGATTGAGCGCGCGGTCGCGGCGGCTGATCCCTTGCTGCCGGTCGGGACCGTGCGCCGCATGTCCGACGTGCGCGCGGCCGCGACCACCGAACAACGTCTCCTGATGACACTGGTGGGAGCGTTGGCCCTGGTGGCGTTGTTGCTGTCGGCGATTGGCCTTCATGGCCTCATCAGCCACGCAGTACACGAGCGCACGCGGGAATTCGGCATCCGACTGGCGCTTGGGGCGTCACCGGGCGGGGCCGTGCGCTCAGTGATGGTGGGCGCGATGAAGCTGGCGGTGGTGGGCGTGGTCATTGGAGTGGCCCTGGCGGTCCCGTCCACGACGCTGATCCAGTCGGCCCTGTATGGAGTGGCCGAACGGGACCCATGGACCTACGCAGGCGCGGTGGCGTTTCTGCTGCTCGTCGCCGCGACCGCCAGTTTCCTGCCCGCGCGCCGGCTGCTGCGACTGGATCCGGCGGTGACCCTGCGGGGATGAATCCGGGGTATATTGTTGTATGTAGACAAATTGTCTACAGTCAGTGTATCGTGAGTGCATGGCGCGTCCCGACCCTGCTGCGTTCCTGCCCCTCAAGACCGATGTGGCCTTTGTGCTGATGGCCCTCGAGGCGAAGCCGCTCCATGGCTACGCGATCATCAAGGACGTGGATGAGCGGTCGGCTGGAGATCTGCAAATCCAGACCGGCGCGCTGTACCGCACACTCCGGCGGTTGCTCGTGGATGGACTGATCGTCGAATGTGACCGCCCCGCCGGAGAACCGAGCACCGACGATCGTCGGAGGTACTACCGCGCGACGCCGCTGGGACGGTCGGTGCTCGAGGCGGATCTGGCCCGCATGGCCCGCGTGGTGCAGGCCGCCCGCGCGCGCCGGACCAGAGGCCTCGCGTGACCCCGTCACGTGCGCCATTCGCGTACCGCCTGCTGACGTGGCTGCTGCCGCGCGAGGTGCGAACGCGTTTTGGCGACGAGATTCACGACACGGCCCGTGCGGCCGCAGGCCGGGATGGCCAGTGGCGCGCGATGGTTGACGCTCTGCGAACGGTGGTCGGACTGCGCCGCGATCTCCGACGTGAACGACGATCCGTGCGTGGTCGCGGACATCTGCTGGCCGATCTTCGGTTCTCGCTCCGATCACTCCGCAAGTCCCCGGGCTTCTTCAGCGTCGCAGTGGTGACCCTGGCACTGGGCATCGGTGCGTTCACGGTCGTCTACTCGATTGTTGACGCGATGCTTCTGCGACCGCTGCCATTTGGTGATCGCAGCGATCGGCTGGTGACCGTCCACTCCACCCATCCGTCCCAGGCGCGAGACTGGGACAACTCGGAGCTGTCATACGCGGACCTCCGTGACCTCCGCGATCGAAGCGAGGCCTTTGACGCCGTCGAAGGTGTCCTCGGCCGCAACTTCTCCGTGGCGACACTCGATGACAACGCGCGTGTGCTCGGCGCGTCGGTGACGCCCGGGCTCTTCGCGACATTGGGCGTGACTCCGCTCGAAGGCCGGCTGTTTCGCGACGACGAGGCGGCGCTGCCAGGACTGGAGCCGGTCGTCATCATCAGCCACTCGTTGTGGCAGCGGCTGTTGGGTGGTGATCGGTCGGTGATCGGCAAACCGATCCTGCTGAACGCGAGACCGGTGACGCTCATCGGCGTGATGCCGGAAGGGTTTCTGTTCCCTGAGCAACACCAGTTGTGGCTCCCGTACGCGGCCGACCGCGCGACAGGTCGCAGCAATCGCGCACTGATTGGTGTGGGTCTGCTGAAACCCGGCGTCTCGATCGGACAAGCCGCGGCGGATGCCGATCGGGTCGCCCTCGCACTCGCCCGCGAGTATCCGGAGTCCAATCGCGAGTGGGGAGTACACGTGCTCTCGCTGCGTGACTTCCACGTCGGCGACGCCCGCGGACTCCGCGCGATGCTGGCCGCTGTGATCATGCTGCTGCTCGTCGCCTGCGCCAACGTCGCGGGTCTGCTCGTCTCGCGGGGCATGTCGCGCACTCCGGAACTGGTCATCCGTGCCGCACTCGGCGCCAGTCGTGGTCGCTTGATGGCGCTGCTGCTGGCTGATGCCGTGGCGATCGCACTGGTCGGCGGCCTGTTGGGCATCGGTCTGTCGTTCTGGGGCCTGCGGGCGCTGCGTCTCATCGTGGCCGAACTGCCGGCCTATTGGGCACAGCCGACCGTGGACCTCCGCGTCCTGCTCTCCGCCGTCATTGCCACCACCGTCGTCGCCCTGGCCTCAGGCCTGGTGCCTGCCTGGCGGTTGTCACGTGTGGAGGCGTCAGCCGCCGGCACCGCACAACGGGCACTTGGGGGAACCAGAGCCAATCGGCGTGTGCAGCGTTTGTTGGTGGTCGCGCAGGTGTCCGCGAGCCTTGTCCTGCTGGCCGGCGCGACATTGCTGGCCGGTTCCGCCGTCGCTTTGCAGCGCGCCGATGCCGGGTTTGATCCGGCACCCATTCTGAGCGGGCGCTTCTACATCGCCGGAGATGCCTACGATCCCATCACCGACCGCGCCGCCGTGGTGAACCGTGTCGCTGCCGCTGTGCAGGCGATTCCCGGTGTGACGTCTGTGGCGATTACACAGGCAATCCCGGCTGACGATGGGGGAGGCACGATTCTGGTGCGACCACCACTCGCCACCGGGAGCGATGCGATGGGCGTGACGACCATTGCGACGACCGCCGGCCTGTGGGACACGTTGGGCCTGGGGCTTGTCGGCGGGCGGACGTTCACGGCCGCGGAGCACGCCGACCCGGAGGCCGGGGTGGTGATGGTGAACCAACGGCTCGCGGAACGCTTCTGGGGCGGGAACACTGCCCTCGACCAGATGCTCGACGTCGTGAATGCAGCTGGCGCCGTGACCACCCAAGTGCGGGTCGTGGGTGTGGTGCCGAATCTCGTGTACGAGGAGTTTGGCGAGACGACGTCGCAGGCGGAGCTCAACGTGTACATCCCTTACGCGCGGTCTGGAGGGCGCACACTGGCGATCCTGGCGCGTACTGCTGGATCGCCTGCGCAATACTCCGAGGCCCTGCGGCAGGCGGTGCGGTCGGTGGACGGGTCGTTCGCAGCCTTCGACATCCTCTCGATGGAGGCCCGGAGGCGCCTGACGACATGGGGCGAACGATTCCTGGCCACGACCTTCACCGCGTTTGCCGTCGGGGCGCTGCTGCTCGCGTGCCTGGGGACCTACGGGGTGGTGGCGTATGCCGCCGCCCAGCGGCGTCGTGAAATCGGCGTGCGCGTGGCCATCGGGGCGACCCGAACCGACATCCTCTCGCTGTTTGTGCGGAGCGGGGTGGTGCTTGGCGTGGTCGGCATCGGCGTCGGCATGCCGGTCGCCCTGCTCACGGCCCGCGGTCTCAGTCAGGCCGGCATGTTGTTCGAGATGTCCCCATGGGACGTCTGGACCTGGACGTTGCTCCCGTTGGCCTTGTTGATGTCGGTGATCGTCGCCACCCTTCAGCCCGCGCTTCGCGCCAGCCGAGTGGACCCGACCGAGGCCCTGCGCGATTAACCGGCGGCCGGGGTATCATCTCGGGAGTGCTCCAGCCCCGGGGAGTCGAGATGAGCGAACCCGTCCAAACCTACAAGAACCACGCAAAGTTCGTCCCGGTCTATCACTTCGTCGCATTTCCGCTGATCGTCCTCAATTTCGGATGGGCGAGTTATCGGATGTTCGAACTCCGAACCGGTGACAGCATCATCCACACCCTGACGGCGCTTGCGCTGGTGATCGTGTTTTTCTTTGCGCGCATTTTTGCGCTGCGGGTGCAGGATCGGGTCATCCGCCTCGAGATGCGGCTTCGCTTGCGGGAAGTGCTCCCCCCAGGCCTGCAGCCCCGGATTGTGGATTTCACGCCGGCCCAATTGGTCGCGATGCGTTTTGCCAGTGACGCGGAGTTGCCGGACCTGGCAGTGGCCGTCCTGCGAGATCACATTCACGACAAAAAAGTCATCAAGCAGATGATCAAGGAATGGCAAGGGGACCATCTCAGAGCCTAGGAGTCCAGGAGTCCAGGAGTCCAGGAGTCCAGGAGTCCGTAGGGCGCCAAACAGTTTG
>CAZLJG010000227.1:0-5501 GCA_964559545.1 uncultured Solibacteraceae bacterium
GAACAGGCGCTTCCCCCGACTGAATTCACCGCAGAGTTGATGACGCGCCTGCGCGCGCACTACCGCCCTGGTCAGCGAATGGGCACGGCGTTCGCGTCGTGGCTGGATGATCTCCTCGGGCGCTACGGCCTCGTCGTCTTCGAAGCGGCGGACCCGGCGGCCAAACCACTGGTCGCGTCCCTCTTCGCCAAGGAACTCGACACGCCGTGTCGGACCACCCATTTCGCCAAGACCACTGGCGACACGATGCGCCAGCTCGGTCACGAACCCCAGGTCGAACCCGGCGACGACAGCGTCGCGCTCTTTTACATGGGCGACGGCGACCGCGTCTCCATCAAGCGGCGTGACGACGGGTATGCCATTGGTGACGTTGTGCGCCCCCTGGCCGACGTCCAGCAGGAAGCGGCGGAACATCCGGAACGGTTCAGCCCCAACGTGTTGCTGCGGCCACTCGTGCAGGACCGGCTCTTCCCCACCGTCTGCTACGTCGCCGGCCCGAGCGAACTCGCGTATCAGGCGCAGCTGGGCGCCATCTACAAGGACTTCGGCGTCGAGATGCCGCTGCTCTATCCGCGCGCCAACGCCACGCTGCTCGACTCGGCGGCCGTGCGGTTCCTCGAGAAGTATCAGTTGCCGCTCGAATCCCTCCAACCGCACGACGAATCCGCGCTCAATCGGCTGCTCCAGAGCCAACTGCCGCCCGGCCTCGAAGACGGCTTTGTGGCGACGGCCGACGACGTGCGCGCGCGCATTGATGCGTTAAAGGTGGCCATCACGTCGGTGGATCCGACGCTCGCCGGCGCGGCCGACACCACCATCGATCGCATGCAGGAAACGTTGAAACACCTGCACGCCAAAGTCATCTCCGCGAGCAAACGCAAGGACGACACCCTGCGCCGCCAATTCACACGAACGCAGGCGCTCGCCTTCCCCGAAGGGCATCCACAGGAGCGCATCGTTGATCTTGCGTTTTTCCTGAACCGCTACGGACAGGCGCTGTGTGATCGGCTGATCGAAGGACTGCCGCTGGAGATGGGCCAGCACTACATCGTCACGCCATAGGCTCCTCACTGATTCACAGGGAGCGGATGAAACACATAGGGCGGCGAGACCCGTCTCGCCGCCCTATGTCGTGCACGAATCGTCTGGCGCTTAGAAGGTGATTCGGCCCATGACGCGAACCGACCGCGCGCCCTGGAAAGAATTCGCCTGTTTGTACTGTGGCGACGGCCGGCCCGAGGTGGGCAGCCGCGCTGCCTGAATCGCCACGGTGTCAAAGCCGTTCGGCTGGAAGAACGCATCCGCCGGCCGTCCGGCAAACCCCGGAATCACGAGCGAATCCCGATACGCCGCAAACGCGAGCCCCGTGACGGTGTCCTGGTCGAACACGTTTGTCACGTTCACCATCAGGCCAAAGCCCGCGTTCCCGCGCAGCCTGAAGTCGTGCGAGAGCATCAGGTCCGTCTGGTTGAGCATTGGTGTGCGTCCGAGGTCTCCGCGGCCGTTGAAGTAGATCGGCACACCCTGATAGGTCACGGTGGACGACTGGATGAGGCCGCTCATCGCGAAGAAGTTCGCGCCGACGTTTGTGCCCCACGGCGTCGTGTAGGCGGCCTGCAGCTTGAACTGAACCGGGCGGTCCGTGTTCAGGCGGCCAATCGCTTCTGCACCGGTCTGATCGAACGAGAGGAACAGCGAGTCGTAGTAGCGACTCACGTTCGGGGACGAACGACCATTTTCGTCCGAGCTGGCCAGACCGCCGTAGTTGCCGTAGAGGCGGCTGATCAGCAGGCTCGATGTCGCTTGCCACTTGTTCGAGTACCGCTTCCGTACCACGAGTTCCACGCCGTCGTAGATATTGACGACCTTCGGCACTGACGGGTATGGACCATCGATCGGGTTCTTGCCGATCCCGTATCCCGGGTTGCCGATGTTGTACACCTCACCGCACACCTGGCTGCCGGGCATGCACACGCCGATGTCGTCAATGGTCTGATCCCACGCCTTGTGCACGTAGCGGAGGCCCACCGACATCCGTGTGCCCAGTTCGCGATCGACGCCCAGCGTGTATTCATGCTTACGCGTCGGCTTGATGTCGGGATCGACCGCCCCGATTTCACTACCCGGTTCGTTCGACGTGTGGCGGAAGTTGATGGACTCGATGAACGTGCCACCGGTGCACCCGCCCTCGCCTTGCGCGCCAACACAGTCAATCGTCGGCCAGTTGAAGGAGTCCAGTGTGTAGTAGTGGCTGACCCACTTTTCTCCACCCCAGGCGCCGCGCGGCATTTCCAGCTTCATCGTGTCGTAGAACACGCCGTAGGACCCGTACGCCTTCGTCCGACCGTCGCCCTTGAGGTCGTACGCAAATCCGAAGCGCGGCGCGATCTTGTCGCCCCAGCCGAACTCAATACCCGGCGCGTTCGGATTGTAGGAGGGAATTTCCTCGTGTTCGAGGCGCAGTCCGTAGTTGAGCGTCAACTTGTTGTTGACCGTCCACTGATCCTGCACGAAGAAGCTCAGGTTGGTTTCCTTGATGTCGCCACCGGTGAACTGGCGACTGACAACAAAGTAGCCGTATTTGCCGGTCACCGGCACGTTCTGCGTCGTCACCAGCGTGGCGTTCCAGTTGAAGGCGATGTTGAGCGCCTGCTGGCCGAGGCTCACGAAGTTGCCGATGCGCTCATACAAGCCGCCCACCTTGATGGCGTGGTTCCCCTTCCAGTTCGCGTACTTGGTCGCGTCCGCAGAGAGATTGAACCGCTGATAGTTGTCAGCCGTGGTGAACGAATTCGAGTTGTTGTCGGCATAGCCGTTCAGTTGCTGAAGGTTGGCGGGAACGTCGAGCAGGCCGACGTTCGTCGTGGAGAACGTGCGCCGCGTGCCGTTATAGAATGTGCCGCCTTCGCTGTGAAGTCCGTAGCTGATATAGCCGGCAGTCAGGTTGACGTAGGTGCTGTCAGTCGCGACCCAGTCGAGGACGCCGCTGTAGGCGTTCTGGAACTGTTCCGTGTAGAGGGGCGAACGTGGGTTGAATGTGTTCGCGTTCGAGTTGCTGGTCCCGTTGGGCTCGATGCCGGGAAGACCCAACGCCCCGCGCTGCGTTTCGTTGTTGCCAGTGAACCGTGCGCGCAGGGAGTTCATCACCTGCCCGGTCAGGTTGTAGTTGTAGGTCTTGTTGTTGGGTTTCCCGTTGTCGAAGGTCTGCTTGGCCGGGTTGGTGCCGGGATTGTTCCACGTCACCGTTCGTTCCGACGGATAGTACTGCGGTGCATATCCCGCGAAGAACCAGACACGGTTCTTGAGGATCGGGCCGCCCACCTGCGTGACGTAGTCCGCCTGATAGCTCTTGTCGCGCGGGCTCTTGATGTACTCGGCAAGCGCGAGGTTGGACGGAACCGAACGCAGCGTCGGACGCACGGCGCCCAGCCACTTGTTGTCCGTGTAATAGGCGGCGGCGGATCCGTGGAACACATTGCTGCCGCTCTTGGTGACGGCGTTCACGACGCCGCCCAGTGCCGCGCGGTATTCCGCGTTGTAGCCGGACTGCTTCACCTGCACGGTTTCGATGAAGTCCTGCACGACGATCTCCGTGCCGGAAATGGCGGTCGCCGATCCCGTGCGGGCATTCGTGCGGTCGACGCCGTCAACCAACACGCGGTTCTCGGCCCCGGACGCGCCGTCGATCATGAGGCCGCCTCCGCGGCTTTCGTTGTTGGTGCCAGGGATCTGCGTCAGCACGCTGATGAGCCCGCGCCCCTTCGGAATGAGGGCAATCATTTGCGAGTCGACACTGGCCGTGGCCGCGCTCGCCTTCACGTCAATGATCGGTGACATCGCCGACACCGTGACGGCCTCCGTGACACCGCCGACTTTCATCGTCAGCTCAATCGACAGTTGTTTGCCAAGCTGCACGACCGCGTCGCTGACTTTCTCGGCGACAAAGCCCTGGAGTGTGCCGCTGACTTCGTAGACACCAGGAGGCAGCGCTGGGAACCGATACGCGCCCTGCGCATCGCTGACGGCGCTGTAGACAATGATTGCCGATGGACTGCGAGCTTCCACGGTGACGCCGGGAAGCACCGCACCGGACAGGTCTTTGACGACGCCGACAATGGACCCCGACTGCTCCTGTGCGGCCGCCGGAGCGGCGAAGGCCAGGAGACACAACAGCACTCCCACGAGTGCACCGACATGCCGCTTTATCAATCTATGTTTCATAAGGACTCCTACAAATCGTGCAAAATCGGGCACAAATGCGACCAACGGCGGAATGAGAAGTGACGAACCGTTGGTGGATCGTGACGAATGTGCCCGGTAACGTCGGAGCATACGCCTGAAACTAGGCAAAATAGTATTTTTATAGGGTTTTATTTGTAGGGCCTTCTAGGGGTAAACCCTTAGTCGCGCCCTACCCCATGCCGACGGTCGCGGCCTTCAGGCCGCTCTCGGCGCCGAGGAGGCGCGCGCGGGTCGTGGCAATCCAGCCGGCGTCTTCAGCGAGGCGTGAGCGCGAGTCTTCAATCGCGGCACCAGTGACTTCGGGTGCGGGGCCGCCGTGGGTGCGGCGGATAGCGACGAAGTGTTCGGGGCTCAGCAGTTCGGCGAGTTCGGCTTCCGTGTACTCGATGGCCGTGCCGGTGACCTCGCGGGAAATGTCGGCGACGATCGTGGAGAGCGGCACGTCGGGCCGTTCCTGACGACCGCGAACGAGACGCGCGGCAATCGTGTGGCCGGCCTTGAATGGGAGGCCGCGTTCGCGCGCGAGGGTGTCGGCCAGTTCCGTCACCGAGATCCAGTTCTCGCCGGCACGCGTGCGCATCTTGTCGACATCGACATCGGCGCCGTCGAGCGCGACGGCCACGAGCGAGACGGCGCGAATGGCATCCTTGAACATCGCGGCAACAAGCGGCTGCAGGTCATCCTCAGTGTCGACGATGTCGCCGAACGGCGTGTTGTGCACCGCGACTGGAATGGCCCCGGCCTGTGCGAAGGCCTTCGACGCGAGTGCGCGCGCATGCTCAAGCGCCACAGGATTGCGCTTCTGCGGCATGATGCTGCTGACCTGCACAAATCCATCAGTGAGCCGGAGGTACCCGAACTCCATCGTGCACCAGAGCAACAGGTCCTGCACGAGCCGTCCGACCCCCACGAGCGTGACGCTCGCCGCGGCCGCACTCTCCAGCAGATAGTCCACTGTCGCGATGCTGCCGTAGGTGTTTCCGGTCGGCCCGTCGAACCCCAACAGCACGCTCGTGCGGTCACGATCGATCGGGAATCCTGTGCCGGTGATGGCGCAGGCGCCGAGCGGATTCTGATTCACGCACGCATACGCCGCCTTGAGGCGCGTGCCGTCACGCTCCAGTTGCTCGATGGCGCCGAGCAGGTAGTGCGCCACCGTAGACGGCTGCGCGGGCTGGGTGTGGGTATGCGCCGGAAAGACCGTGTGCCGGTGGCGCGACGCCAGCTCGATCAGCGACTGCCGCAGTTGCACGGTCGCC
>CAZLJG010000228.1:0-5489 GCA_964559545.1 uncultured Solibacteraceae bacterium
GATCCCGTCGTCCTTGTTCCACGACACCTGGATGTTTTCGACGATGGTGCCGCGGCCGACGCCCTGGAACGCGATGCCGTTCAGGTCGTTGTCCGGGCTGAACTCGATGCCGGCGAACTCGACGCGCACGTAGCGCAGAATGCCCGAGTTGTCGTTGGGGTCGTTGCCGCCGTAGACGCCCGTGGCGCCTTCGCCGATGCCCACGCCGCCGGGGAGGTTCAGGGGCGCGCGGCCGTTGATGATCAGGCCGCCCCAGTCGCCGCGGAACCGGCGTCCGACCGGTTGATCCGACGTGAACACGATCGGCGCGTTGGCGGTGCCGCTCGCGAGGATGCGGGCGCCACGTTCGATGATGAGCGAACCGCGCGTGGCGGTCTCACCGACGATGCGCGTGCCGGCCGCGATGGTCAACGTGGCCGACGAGGTGCCGTCAGCCGCGCCGATGAAGACGGCGCCGCGCAGCACCCAGTAGGTGTCGCTGGTCAGCG
Organism: uncultured Solibacteraceae bacterium; assembly: GCA_964559545.1. Taxonomy (GTDB): domain Bacteria; phylum Acidobacteriota; class Vicinamibacteria; order Vicinamibacterales; family SCN-69-37; genus SYFT01. The sequence continues at coordinate 489 of CAZLJG010000228.1, forward strand.
TCACGTTGCTCGTGAACCGCCCGCGGATGACGCGCACGGGTTTATCGATGCCCGGCACGGTGACCGGGTTGCCGATCTGGCCGGCCGTCTGCGTGTGGACCGGCGCAGGGACCAGTGTGGCCGTCAGCGCCGTCAGGGCGCTCAGGACCACCAGGAGTCTGTAGAAGGATTTCATGATTGATGTCTCCAGATACTCGTCAACGTTAGAAAGCCGAGAAGCCAATCTGGAACGCGACGGTGCGGCCCAGCTTGAACTCGCGATGGGTCTGCGGACCCTGCAGGTAGCGGACGGGAACGTCCGTCAGGTTTTCGCCGGAGAGGCGCAGGTTGAAGCGGCCAATGCGGCGCGAAATCGCCGCGTCCACCGTCGTCCGGCCCTCTTCGAAGATGTCGGGGAGGCCAAGCGAACCCACTTCGGCGATACGTTCGCTGAAGCTGTTCACCAGCACGCGGGCCGTGAAGAGCGGCAGCCGCGCCTCGATCATGCCGTTGACGATGTGCTTGGACGTGCCGGCGAGGGCGCGCTCAAGTGACGTCAGCACGTTCGTCTGGAACGCGTTGAGCGTGATGCTCGAATCCACGAACGTGTAGTTGGCACCGATGAGGAAGTACTCGGAGAGGCGCTTCCGGGCTTCGAGTTCCACGCCGAAGTTGCGCGCGGACTTCGCGTTGGTGAACGACGTGCGCAACTGCGCCGTCGGTTCGACGAAGCGTTCAATCGGCTGATCAAACTGCTTGTAGAACACACCCGCCGAGAGCACTTCCTCGGCGCTGCCGAACCATTCGTAGCGCGCGTCATAGTTCTGAATCAGCGACCGTTCCAGGTCGGGATTGCCGATGACCGCGCGGCCGCCAACGATGTCCGTGAATTCGAAGGGCGCCAGTTCGCGGAACTCGGGGCGATTGACCGTCTGGCTGAAGCTGAGACGGAGGTTCTGGCTCTGTCGCACGGCGTAGACCAGGTTGACGGCCGGGAAGAAGTCGGTGGACTCGATGTCGCCGCGCACCACTTCTGACGACCCGAACACGTCGCCGCCGAACAGGTCGAACGTGTTGACCACCTGCGAGTACTTCTCGAGCCGGGCGCCGCCGATGAGGCGCAGGCGCGGGTTGATCGAGAGGTCGAGCATCGCGTAGGCGGACGTGACCGTCTGTTCCGCGTCATACGAGTCGGTCTCGCGTGTTTCTTCGCGCAGCTCGAAGCGCTCGCCGATGTTGGCCGTCGAGAAGATGGTCTCGGGCCGCGCCGACAGGTCGAAGCGCACCACGATGCCGGGCGTGCCGGGCGTCGGGATGAAGCGGAACCGGCGCGAATCGAAGTCGCGATCGCGCGTGCTGTAGCTGCCGCCGAACTTGAACTGCGCCGGCAGGCCCTGCGGACCCGCAAACACGATGTTCCAGTTCGCCGCGCCTTCGACGGCGTCTTCCTGGAGTTCGTTGAACATGCGAAGGCCGCTCTGCGATTCGTCCGCCAGGATGTAGGTGCCGCTGACCTGCTGGTAAAGCGTTTCGCGGATGTCCGGTTCATTACGCTGCGACCGCGACATCGTCAGGCGCCAGTCGAGGCGGCTGTTGGAGACGGTGGGGAAGAAGTGTTCGCCTGTCAGCTGGCCGCTGCGCAGTTCCTCTTCGAGCCAGAGGAGACGCGAGTTCCGCAGATTGCGGCCCGCGTCGTCGTTGTAGCCTTCAAACGTGCGCGTCTCGCGGGTGCCGCGGTTGGTGGAGAAGCCCTGGAAGGCCGCGCGGTGGTTCGGCGTCAACTGGTAGCCGAGGTTCACGAGGCCCGCGAGCGAACCGGTGGTCGACCCGGCGCGGTAGTCGTAGGTCGAGAAGGGCGTCAGCGTGGAGCCTTCGAGACTGTAGTAGACCTGGTCTTCCTGCGTGTAGCTCGACTTGGTCGACTGGTTGAGGCTGGCCGAGACGCCGAGCTTGCCGAAGCGCTGACCGAACGAGATGCCGAAGCCGTAGTTGGGGCTGCCGTCCTTCGTTTCTGGCGACCACACGTTCGGGAGCGACTCACCGAGGCGTTCGATCTCGGAGGCCAGGACGCCGACTTCCGGCGTGTAGATGCCGCCGCGAATCAGGCGCGTGGCCGGGAAGGTCGACGACAGGCCGCGGGCGCTGTTCTTCAGGCCGAGCCAGTCGCGGTCGCCTGAGGCGTGGTCGAGCACGCTCTTGTTGTAGACGAGGGTGTTCAGGCCGCCGGTGAAGGACACATCAAACGTCGGCCGGCTCGGGAGCTTGGCCATGTTGATTTCCACCATGCCGCCGGCGAACTCCGCCGAGCGGTCGGGGGTGAAGGACTTCACGACCTGCACGCTGTCGAGCAGGCTCGCGGGGAACATGTCGAGGGCCACCACCTTGCGCTCCGGCTGCGTCGAGGGCAACACGGCGCCGCTCAGTGTGGTGTTGCTGTAGCGCTCACCGAGGCCGCGGACGAACACATACTGTCCATCCACCACCGAGAGGCCGGTCACGCGCTGCAACGCGGCGGCGGCGTCGCCGTCCGCGTTCGCCTTCATTTCCTGCCCACCCATGTTGTCGTTGATCGTCGTGGCGCGGCGGCGCTCGAGCAACTGTGTCGAGGCACTTGAGGTCGCCTCGTTCTGCAGCTGGCCAGTGACGTTGACCTGTTCGGAGAACCCGGCCAGCGCCAGCGTGACGTCGAGCGTGCGGGCGGCCGTGGTGTTCAGATCCACCGCAACCACCTTCTCAGCGAAGCCCGACAGGGCGATCCGCACCTGGTGTTTACCAAGCGGCAGCACCAGCGCATACTTGCCATCAAGGTCAGTAACGGTGGTGTGCGCGGTGCCGACCACCTCAACAGTGACGCCGGGCAGCGGCGACGCGTTGATGCCATCGAGCACCCGGCCGGTGACCCGGCCTTGCTGCGGAGCCTGCGCGTGGACGCCAAGGGCGCTCACCACCAAGACGGCCAGTACGAGTGCCGCGCGACAGAAAAACTTCATGTGTCCAATCCTCCCAATGCACCGATCGCCCACGCGACCGTGTCCTACGAGCATCGAGAGTAGGGAGGGGCTGTGATCCGGACGCGACGCGGCTGTTACAGGGCTGTTAAAAGGATGGAGGCCACCTTCGCCAAGGCTGTCGCGGGGCAAGCTTGTCACAGGGATTTAACATGAACGTCGTGGTGCGGAAACATGACGGTTGCATCGTTGACGGCGGTGTAACGTCAGCGTCACGATGACGCGACGAAATCGACTCTGAAGGGGGACGGCGTGGGCAGAATCGCAGGGTGGGTCACAGGGATGATGGTGGTGGTGAGTCCGGTCTGGGCTGCGGCGCAGGCGACGACACCGCCGGCGGCGACACCGGCTCCAGCCCCGGGGCCGACGATTCGGGTGGGCGTCACAATTTTTGCGGATTACCTCGTCACGGAAACCCCCAAGATCACCGATGCCAACGGCGATCGTGTGACGGCAAACGCGTTCAACGTTGGTCGAAGTTACATCAACGTTACAGGCACGGTGAGTCAGCGGGTGTCCTTCCGGGTAACGCCTGACATCGCGCGCACGACCGACGGCAGCCTCTCGGGGTCGCAGCTGTTCCGGCTGAAGTACGCCTACTTCGATGTCGCGCTGCCTGGGTCCACGAGCGTGCGGTTCGGTATGCAGCAGACGCCGTTTATCGACGGGCAGGAAGCGGTGTATCGGTATCGTTTCCAGGGCACATCGTTTGCCGAGCGTGACGGCGGCCTGGCCTCGTCAGACGTCGGCGTCACGGTGCGGCGCCCCCTGGGCGCCTACGGCGACGTGCACGTCGGGTTCTACAACGGCGAGGGCTACAGCAAGCCCGAGGTCAACGATCAGAAGGCGTTCATGGCGCGCGTGACCGTTCGTCCGGCGCCGAAACACGCGGTGGCCAAGGGACTGCGACTGACGGGGTATTGGCACGCGGACGAATACGTGCAGGGCGCGCCGAGAAATCGGGCCGTGCTGAGCGCGATGTTTGAGCATGCGCGGTTCAACGCCGGCGCGGACTACGTCCGGCGCGAAGACCAGCCGACGCCGGCCGTGGCGGAAGTCACAGGCGAGGGTTTCTCGTTCTTCCTGACGCCGTTCTTCAAGGAAAAGGGCAAGGGGATGGAAGCCCTCCTGCGCTTTGACCACTTCACGCCGAACACAGGCTTCGATGCCTCATGGAACCGCATCATCGCCGGCGCGGCGTATTGGTTCCCACGGCCGGGCAACGCCACCGCTGCGTTGCTCGCCAACTTCGAACAGGTCACCTACAGCAACTTCACCACCGTGCGTCCGACCGAACGCCGCATCGGGCTGTATACGCTTATTAATTTCTAGTGCACTTCTTGAACGGCGCCCTCCGGTGCTTCGTCGCTTGTTCGTAGGCATAGGCGAGCCGGATGAGTGTGGCTTCGTCCCACGCGCGGCCGAAGAACGTGATGCCGGCCGGCAGGCGATTGCCGCGGGTGTAGCCCATCGGCACGTTGATGGCCGGGAAGCCTGACGTTGGGGAGAACACCTGGCTGTTGTCGCCGTGCGGCGTGTTCAGGTCGCCGATCAGTCGCGGCGGAAAACTCCAGGTTGGATACACATAGGCGTCGAGCTTCAGTTCGTCCATGCGCGCCGTGATTGCCGCGCCGTAGGCAGCGCGGTAGCGATCCTCAGCCTGGCACGCGGGGGACCCTGGGGCCGTGGCTTTGGCTTCGGCAGCGGACTGCAAGCGTGTCTGCACGGATGGATGGAAGCGTCGCGAGCGCAGCACGTCGGCGAGTGATGAGACCGGCGTCTTCCCCGCATGCCGCGCGAACCACTGCGCAATGTCGTACGGGAATCCCGCGCACGTGCCCGCGCCTTGTTCGCGCCGCACGGCGGAGAGATCGATCACCGCTGGATCAACAATCGTTGCACCAGCTACCTCAAGCGCCTTCACTGCCGCCGCAAACACGGCGGCGACCTCCGAATCGACACCCACACCACCCGCACCACCCCGCTCATACGCCTGTCTCAGCACCCCGATGCG